>WFMY01000266.1 GCA_015488855.1 Helicobacteraceae bacterium | reverse complement strand
TAATAGTATTTTTTTCATCTTGAATTCCTTGGTAAGAGCGCCTTACGCTCTAGTATTTTTAAATCGGAGTAATTTTATCCGATTTAAAGACAACCCTCATTGATATAGCTCAAGAATTTCGATGAATTTATTTTTTAGACAATTATTATAAGTTTTTTTGAAGAATTTATTTTTAAAAGGTAGAAAGAAAAACTCAAAACGAACATTAAAAAAAACATGTTCGATAAGAGGACAAAGTATCAACGCGAGGGAAGGAGCTTTTGCTCCTTACCCATTAGCAAGTACTTCGTGATTAAAAAAGATTTGCGTTTTTGTCAACCCACTTAAGGTACTCAATGATATCTTTTACTTCTGCTTTATTCATGTGCTGATTAGGCATTTTAAGATTAAAGTAATCAATCATAGATTTAACATACGGATCTTTGTATTTTGATTTAGGATTTAAGACAAACTCTTTCACCCATTTTTCACTATCAGAACCATGTCTTTCAAGTACACCTGTAAGGTCTGGACCTGAAGATACTTTACCGATAACATGACAACCACTACAACCACCTTCTCCAAATGTTCTCTCACCAGCGGCTGCTGCTGCTGATTGTTTTGTAGCGACTTTACGAACAAGTTGATCTTTCGCTCTGATTCCAACATCTGCTGTTTTTACCATCAGTTGCCAAATCATATTTTCAAAAAGAATAGCTTTTTCATAGTTACCCTTTTTAACTGCAGCGTTAGCTAATTTTTTCTGAGCAGGGATCTGACCATATTGGTCAAATGCATCGGTAACTAGAGCTGCAACATCTTTATATTTATCAAAGTGATTTGCTTTTAAGAATGCAACAACAGACTGAATAACTGCATCGGTAGCAGCATTAACAGCAACAGTCTTGTCATACTCAGCTTTAAGCTCAGCTTTACTCATTGTTTTCATTTTAAGTTTTTGAGCCGATACATATTTTTTGTTCGGATCTTTAACCATCATATAGCCCATCATCTCTAAGTGAAGTGCTGAACAAAATTCTGTACAGTAGTAAGGAAAAACACCCTCTCTATCTGCTTTAAACTTGATAGTTGAAGTTTCACCTGGTTCGAGTGATGCATGTACATTGTAATCATCAACTGTAAAACCATGAGTTTCATCTTCAGCTCTTTCTAAGTTTGTCATATAGATAGTAACTTCGTCACCTTTATTTACCGTAATACGCTCAGGGTTGATGTGAGAACGAACTAAAGTACCATAAACAAATACTTTGTTACCTTTACGGACGATTTTTTCTTGTCCCGCTAAAGTTTTACCTATAGATATTTTATCTGTTCTAGTATCAGTACCCATTTTATATCTTTGAGCTGGATGCAATTTACTTGCACGGATAGCTACAGCTTGATGCGGTTCACCTAATGGTAAAGGCATATCAACAAGAAGATCCATTGTTTTACCACTAATATCAATCAACTGGTGATTTTGTGGATGAAGTGGACCAACTGGGTCAAATCTATCAATAGTCAATTTATTTAAAGCAATGATGTACTTCCCTTGAGGATCTGCAGATTTACCTTCCATACCACAAAGGTGACCAATGTTATAGTGTACATTTATTTTATCGATAACTTTACCAGTAATATAGTTCCACTTAACAACTTGCGAATCAACATAAAGTGAAGTATAAATTTCACCTTCAACATTTGAGTATTGATTATGTAATGGCCCAAGACCTAGTTCAACTTGTCTGTGAAGTGAAGCTTTCATGTCTAAGATAGGAATCCCGTATGGATCTTTACCAATATATTTTTTATTTTTGATAAGTTTTTTGATCTTGCTCCATTTAAATACAGAAGCATGAGTATCTAGTTTACCACAAACTGTAATGTATTCACCACTTGGAGACACATCAACACCGTGAGGTGATTTTGGCTCTGGAATTAAAAAGAGTGCGTTGTTAGCAACTGCAACACTTATAGGGATAACTCTATGCCCATTTATAATTTTAACATTTTTCTTATTTTTAGCGATTTTTGCAAGCTTTTGCCAATTATACACATGCATAAAGTCAGTATCATTACGACTCATACCAGCTTCGTTTGGTGGATTGCCAACTTCTATCCCACCTGTATACATCTCTGAGTTAAATGAGTTTGTGAAGCCCCAACCATAAGAGGCACCTTTACCAGCATCACTTAAATCTTGCATATATGGAGGCATCTCAATAGTGAAAGACTCTTTTGGCTTAATGCGTCCTTTTTTATGATCAAATTTCCATACAGTTACACCACCACGGTATGTCTCTTTGTAGTCCTCAATTGGATGATAATTATTATCATACGGTGCAGCATATTGACATGCTTCTAAGATATACTCAGAATTTGGAGTAAAAAAAGCTCCACCATGCTCTGATTTGAACACAGGATTGACAACAATTTGTTTTGTTTCAAAATCATGAAGATCAATAATAGCTACACGAGGGTTTGCTTTATCATTGATAGCTAACCATCTACCATCATATTTTCCATTTGTTTCTGAAAGACCTGGGTGATGCGTATCTCCCCAATTAATCTCTTTACCACGAATATTACCTTGTCTTAATACTTTAAGACTCTCTTGGTCAAAACCATACCCTTGCCAAGGTTCAGGTGTAAATACAGCAATGTATTTTAAAATTCTCATACCTGGGACACCATAAACAATCACTTGTCCAGACTGACCACCAGAGCTAAATACGATAAACTCATTTCGTCCACCAGTTGGGATGTAAGTTTTCGCAGCATGAATAACATCTGTCTCTGTTAAACCTCTAGCTTTCATCACTTTTTCTAGTTCACCACCACCAGCTGACGCGACAGTTGCCGCTAGTGTAGTTCCTAAAACAAGTGAAGAAAGTTTATTGAAAGTTTTACTCATCTCTTCTCCTTTTTTTCATCAAAAATTAAAATTTTCTGAATGATAAAGTATAGTATTATAAAATAAAGTTCCATAATTTGACTAAGGTCAAAATATCGATTATTTTCTTTTTGAAATCAGTTTTTCTAAGTCTAATTTCATATTTTTTAAATTTTTAGATGAGATGCTTAACTCCTCTAAAGATAATATCAAGGCATCTTCTTTTTTTGTAAATTCATCTTCTTTTATATTATCTTCTTGCATATCACTGAAGAGTTCCATCAACTCTTCAATGTAGTCCTCACATACTTCTAAAGACTTATAAGAGTGCTCAAGTGACTGACTTGCATACTCTATGGAGTGATTTATCTTATCCACTATATGGTTAAAATTATTTGTTGCTTGTAGAACCTCATCACTTTTCCTCTCAACATCCATGTACTCTAAATTTTCTATACTTGAAGAGCTTATGATATTTTTTGAGGTGGTTAAAAATTTTTGTATAAAAGCGATGGTCATATTTACTTGAAAAAACAGATAGATTAACAGAAGTATTAGGAGGAGGAAAAGTGTGTACTGTATATTTTTGTTTTCTTTCTCAGATGCATTAAAGTAGTGTTGATGCAGATTTATGAGTTTATTAAAATCTATGAGTAATTTTAAATTTGTATTGTAAATATCTTTAACAATTCCCTCTAATAGTATGTTGGAATATAAGGTAGTGACTTGAGAATTATCTCTGAATTTTTGCACATAAAGGTAAAACTGATTCCATAATACAAGGATTTTTTCATTTTGTTTTTGTATCTCTTTACTAGCAAAGATTGTATTATCTATATTGTTATTGTTCATAGTATCTATAAAATTTTGTATCAATGCATCTAACTTTGCAGAAGATTGATTTTGATTTTTATACATATAAAAAATGTTTTTAGAGATCTCTTGTGTAAAATCTTTTTGTTGATTAATGGTGTATAAAATATCAATATTTTGTGTATGATTTTTACTCATAGAGATAGATAATAGCGCTAAAGACATACTAAGCACAAATATCAATGCGCCAACAATTTTTATCTTTGTCACAATATCTCCTCTTCGTATATATTTTTAAGTGCTTCATCATCTAAGACTTCAACCTGTCCATGTATTATACCAATAATATTATTGCGCTTGAGTCTGTTAAGAACTCGGGAGAGAGTTGCAGGTTGGATATGGAGCATCAAAGAGATATCATGTCTCTTTTGCTTGTTAAACATCTCCAAATCAGAACTCAGCATCATAGCGACTTTAGATACTGCATCAAAAATAAATTCTCTATTAAGCAGGTCTTGCATCTTGCGGGAACGCTCTAGAACTTCATAAGCAAACTCACTACAAAGTCTTTTTGTATCTAAAAACTCTCGTTTAAAGAGTGCATAATCTATACTAAGGATTTTTGAATCCTCTTGTAAAGCTATATTTGCAAAGGGTACAACACTGTGTGCTTCAAAGTCTGTAATCTCACTCAAAAGGGAGTTTGAAGCTATATTATAAAGAAATATCTCATTTTCATGCTTATCTATCTTGTAAACTTTTGCTGAACCAGATACCAAAAACTCTAAGTTCTTTAAACGCTGATTTTCATAATGAAGGATATACTCATTTGCATATCTATAAAGATGTGCATAAGAAGACAGGTTTTCTATCTCTTGTTCACTTAAGGATCTGAAAAAGTCTAGTGATTTTATGGCAGCTTTAAGAGACAAAAGAAAACCTAATGAACCAAACCAGTACAATCTTTTTGTGAGATATCAAATCGGAATAATTTTACTTTTGTTTTGGCACTAATGTAAGAATATGAGGTGTTGATACCTGCTTCTAAAAACTTACTTGAAGACTGGCAGACACCTACCGTAACTGCTCTTTTCATACGACTTCTATCTTCTTTTGCTACACTCTCATCACTTTTTGCACCTGTATTTAACTCAAATGTATATAAAAGTGTTGTCCCTTTTGCCTCTATATCTGTCAAGGTGGTGTACTTATCTACTGTTTGAGGTAAGGTTTTTTTTATCTCTTTTGTTACGAGCTTTACAATCTTTGCGTTTTGTGCCTTCATCTGCTCGGCTGGAAATTCACCTGTCCTTGTTGGCGTGTCTAAGCTAGCACCAAAAGATAAACTAGCACTCAGTATAAGAAGAAAAACTTTTTTTGTCATTACTTTGCCTTTTTTCAATTATTAACGAAGTTAATTATACTCAAAAAGAATTTAAACTTTCTGATATATATCAATAAGATTTTATTTCACGAGTGCTATACTTTAATTATGAAAACAATAAAACTAATCCTTACCTCACTTTTAATGCTTCTTTTTTTAGGTTGTCAAGAGAAATCTGACTCAGGTATCGCTAAAATACATTGGGATAGAGATATGTGTGCGCGTTGTGTTATGGTTGTGAGTGACCGTGAGCATACTGTACAACTCAAAGATCCAAAGACCCATAAACAATATGTATTTGACGATATTGGATGCATGGCTATCTGGCTCAAAGACACAAACCCTTCTTACAAAGACAGCGTCAAAATCTGGGTAAATGATGCTAAAAATGGAAAATGGATAGATGCAAGAAAAGCTTACTACACTGCAGGCAACATCACCCCAATGTCTTTTGGGTATTCAGCATACAAATCAAAAGATGAGCTCAAAGAAAATACACAATTTCTTAGCTATCATGCAATTATCAAGCGTATCCTTGCAAAGGACACGAAACAAAAACCAGTCATGAAATGTGGTGCTGGGAAGTGTGGTGGAAACTAGTTTTTCGCAATAGGCTTTGTCTCGCTCCAAAGCTCTAGCTTTGGAATGTATACTTCATTAGTTATCGATAGTATATGCATTCCCATCGTGGACGATGGGAACGAGGTAACTCATAACAAAAACGAGGAGACCAATAATTTTGTCTCGTTCCTAAGCTCTAGCTTTGGAATGTATACTTCATTAGTTATCGATAGTATATGCATTCCCATCGTGGACGATGGGAACGAGGTAGAAGTTCGTCGTAATTGGATAATTTGCTATCATATGCTATAATGCACGGAAAATATTACGGAAAATTTCTCTAAGGATACACTATGATTACTTATGCATCAAATGAACTTATACCATCATCAGAGTTTGCCAAAAAATTTGGAAGCTATTTAGCTCAAATCAAAGAAAGCACTCTCGAGAAGATAGCTGTTTTAAAAAACAATAAGGTTGAAGCTGTTTTAGTTTCTAAAGATGATTATGAAAGGATGAGTGAAGCACTTGAACTGCTAGAGCATCAAGAGATATATAAAGTTGTTCAAAAGAGAACCTCTAAGTCTTACAATACTATATCGATGCATGATATGGCAAAATCATTTGACATAGACTTAGATAAGCTCGATTAACATGTATAGGGTTGAGTTTCACGAGGATGTAAAAAAAGATTTAAAAGCATTAGGTCATAGCACAACAGCTCTAGTATTGAAAAAATTACAAAAAATTTCACAAAATCCTCTTCTTGGTAAAGAACTTGGAAACAAAGCCAATATCGACTTAACAGGATTTAGAAAAGCATATGTCGACAATAAAAAAGTTAGAATTGTTTACAAAATTATTGATGATAAAGTTGAAATCTTTGTTGTTGCCGTTGGCAAAAGAGATGAGATGGAAGTATATAAAAAAGCTATGCAAAGGCAATGAAAAATACAAATTTAATAATTCTAATTCTTCCTCATCGTACTTCATGATTTAGATTCCACCTCGGGAGAGGTGGAATGAGAAAAATTTAAGCGAACTTATGCTTTGTCTCGTTCCTAAGCTCTAGCTTTGGAATGTATACTTCATTAGTTATCGATAGTATATGCATTCCCATCGTGGACGATGGGAACGAGGTAAGAAGTGTGGTGGAAACTAGTCTTTCACAATAGGCTTTGCATCCACTAATAAAAGATTCGGTTCCACAAAAGGGGCGATTCTTGCAAGAAAATTAAGCATACTCATGATGGGACTTGCATAGAAAAATTTTA
>WFMY01000265.1 GCA_015488855.1 Helicobacteraceae bacterium | reverse complement strand
TCATACAAGGAAGCTCTAGAGTATGCAATCCAGAACTCAAATGTAGTTGATTATATTCAGCAAACCATTAATGAGCGTAAAGGTATACAATCAACTAAAAAGCCACTTGATTTAGAGCTTATAAAAAGAAAAAATATTCAAAAATTAAAATCCCAAGTCAATTCTAAAATTACGCAAATAAAAGAGGTTAAAGGGTATAAGCCTGCAGTTGACTATCTTACAAATAGAGGCATAACAAAAATTCCACCACAATTCAAAATGATTACAGGTGAATATGTAAATAGAGCTGGTGAGACAAAAAAAGCTTTTGGTATTGGTATTGAGAGCCAAGGAGGTGGTGCGGATATACATTTCTTAAAAAAGATAGGAAACATTAAAACTATGAATTTCGGAGAGAAAAATATCTCTTTTTTTAAAAGCCCAGATGCTACAAATAAAGTAGCGATATTTGAAAGTAAAATGGATTATGCAGCAGCTTATCAACAGATAGACTTTTCAAATATAGATGTCATTATAGCAAACAGCACTAGCAACGCACAAAAAATTGCTGAATTAGTTAAAGACAACTACAATAGTATTCAATTTTATAATCAAAACGATATAGCTGGCACAAAATTCATTCAAGATATTACAATTGGAGCAAATCTTACAAACTATAAATATATAGTCTATCAAAATGGAGAAGAAAAATTAGATATCAATGATCTTATCTTAAAAGATATATCTATAAAATCCAGAGAAGAAGAGAATATAATAAGTAAAACTCATCCTCATAATTTAGGCATTGAGCAGGGAAGATAGTATGGATGTTTTAATAGAAGTAATATCAAATTTATTGATGAACTCTCAATTTATAATGATAATTGGAATTTTATATTTTATATATCGAGATACATCAAAAAATATAAATGGCTTTAGATATATAAAATATCCATTTTCATCAAGTATTAACCCCTTGAAAATTGTGGATGGCAGAACATGGACAAGTATATCAGTTATAAAGTCAAAACTTAATAAAAAATCAGAACAAGATTTTTTTATTGGAAACTTTAGATATTCACCTAAAGTTTTGCAAAAATGTCATATGCCAGCTTTATTTAAATCATTTAATGAAAAAACAAAGATTTATATACAAAGAGATAAATTGAAACAAACGACATTAGTATGGGGTGGCATGGGTTCAGGTAAAACTGTCTTCTTCTTAAATCTACTTGAGCAAATTGATAAATATGATAATGCACTTATACATGATGGCGGTAAATTGGAAATGGTGTCAAAGCTATATAATCCAATGAGGGATATAATTTTTAACCCTTATGATAACAGAGCGACTATACACAACCTGCTAGATGAAGATACATCAATACAACTTCATTTTTTTGAACTTTTACTAAAAAGTAAAAGTGGAAAAGAGATTAACTTTTTTTCTACCGCTGCATCAGAACATTTGAGAAATATTTCACTTTCAACAAATGCAAAAAATTTCAACTCTACAAAACAAAAGTGGGCATATTTTTTAGATAGAATTGAGGCATTAATTAACAATGTAATGACTAATGGAGAGAGTAAGAGCGAACGAGATGTTATAGCTACACTAAAACAAGTGATTGCCCCATTACAACTTATGAATTTTAGAATTCAAAACGGAGCAAAAACTTTTACAATAAACAACTTTTTAGATAGAAACCATGCAGCAAAACTTTTTGTTTCTTACCCTCCAGTATTACGACCTATTGTACAAAATATATCATCAGCTTTTATCGCACTATATACAATGGTTCACTTATCAAGAGAGGATACAAAAACTAAATCTCACCTTTATCTTATAGATGAGCTGTCTAGCTACCTTAGAATGTTGAATGACACGGAAACATTAAAAGATCAAGTAGAGCTTCTTAGAAGTAAAGGTGGGATATTTATTGGTGGACTGCAAGGTGATGATGAAGAAGAAAAATACAATCAAATACTAGATAAAACAGTACTGCAGAAATTTTACTTTAGAACTGATGGTCTTAAAACAAAAGAGGCTTTAGTAAAAAAAGTTGGTAAAGTTAAATATATCTATGCCAATAAAACACAGAATAAAGGGAAGGCTTATACTTTGACAAATGCAGAAACAGATGTAATTAAAGAGGATGATTTCTTGGCATTAGGCGATAAGTATGAATACATTGCAATTATAGGTGACATACTATACCGCGGATATACTCCACTGCCTACAGATGAGATAGTAGGGGTGAAACGAGCTAAGCCATTTATTGAATATAAACGTAGAAAAAACTTTGAAGACTCTTTAGCGCAAAAATATGATGGCTAAATTAACTTCTCAAACACTCTTATTTTTTCTTCTTTAATTTTGTAATCTGGCAAGTGCCTATGAATCAATTTCCAAAATTTCTTAGAGTGGTTTTCAAAAGCTATATGAGCTAATTCGTGTATTACAACATACTCAATCAGTGAAGAAGATAATTTTACAAGGTGGTAGTTAAATGAGATACGATTTGTTGAGCTACAACTTCCCCATCTCCTTTTAGAGTATCTAAAACTAATATGTTCAGGCTCAACATTCATTATTTTAGCCCATTTTTTTGTTAGTGGTCTGATTTTTTCTGTTGCCTTTTGCTTGTAGAAATTTTCAATGGCGTTATGTAGCTCTGTATCTGTATATTTTGGTGGTATAGCTATGTGAAACTTGGAGTGTGTGAAGTTTATCCTGATAGCATCAGCACTATTTTCTTGAAACATTTCAACATAATAACTTTTACCCATATAATACAGCCTTGAACCAGTGCTTATGTCACGATTAACAGCTACTGCTTTGAAAAGTTCAAGCTTCTTGCTTATCCAAGCAGATTTATTACGAACCATTTCGTTAATCTGTTCTATGGTGGTGGTATCGTTTGTTTTTACAAGCACCCCATCGGTATCAACATTTATATAGGTATTTTTTTGATTAGATTTTCGCTCTATACCAAATGAAATACTTTTAGTGCCATATGCTACGCTATACAAATGTTTCTACCAACTTAGCGATTATATCTTTTGATATTTTTCTATCTACTCCATATTTGGCAAGCAATGGTTTGATTGAATTTCTCATATCTTTTTGCGCATCACTTTGAACAAGTATAGCAGGTTTGCTCAGCCACTCATCAAGAGCATCAAATATTTCAAGTGTAAGTTCAGTTGCTTCTTTGGTTTTATCTTGAAGTAAATCATATACTACAAGGTGCCTCTCATCGCTTAAACCAACACTGCTATATCTTTTTTTATGTCGTTTTATCATCTCTTCCATATCACTAAATAAGTCTATAACAGCTTGTTTTCGGTCAATTTTAGCATCAATTAATTTTTTCTCTAATAGCTCAGATAATTCAAGTGCTAACTCTGGATTTTCTTCCTCATTGGCTTTTATGATTGCTCTTGCTTTATCAAGTGGGTTATGTTTTCCCTCTCTAACAAGTGCTTCTTGAAATTTCTTATAATCAGTTATATCAATAGCTTCTTCAAGTAAATACTCTATCCCATTGGCACGAAGATGTTCATCTAAAATCATTTGAAGCTTCTTACTATCTTCACGAGTAATCTTCTCTTTGGTATCTCTAACCATCATTTTTATTTCATTAAATAGTTTAAAATCATAATCATATTTAGAAGCAAAAGGGTCTGGAAGTACTATGTCCATTGATTTGTTAAAATCATTTACAAGCTCTTTGAACTTATCTTTTATATCTTCTGGCTTTAAGTAGTTTATCGCTTGAAGTATAAAATCATCTCTCTGAGTTTCTCTATTTTTCTTAACACTTTTGAAGTAATTTACAAGCTTGGTATGTCTATTTTCAAGAACAGTTTTTTCACTCTCTATGTCCATCATAACATCACTTGGTTCTAAATCTCCACTAAATATTTCAAGAGCATCAACAAGGTGTTTCGTAATGCCCGCATAATCAACGACATACCCAGCTACTTTACCTTTTCGTGTTCTATTAACACGAGCTATTGCTTGAAGTAGATTATGCTCTTTGAGTATCTTGTCAACATA
>WFMY01000264.1 GCA_015488855.1 Helicobacteraceae bacterium | reverse complement strand
TAAGCCACTAAAAGATATAATCCGAAAAATAATACCGAATAAAGATAGGTATAAAAAGGTTTATCATGGCTCAAAAACGCGTTTTAGTGAAGTTTTCAGGTGAAGCTCTTGCAGGTGAAGCAGGTCATGGAATCGATACAAAGATACTCAACTATATCTCTCAAGAGATAAAATCTTTAATAGATGCAGGTATTGAAGTTGCAATCGTTATAGGTGGCGGAAATATTATCCGTGGTGTAACTGCTGCACAAGATGGTATCATCAAAAGAACAAGTGGTGATTACATGGGTATGCTCGCTACTGTTATCAACGCTGTGGCTATGCAAGAAGCTTGTGAACATGCTGGACTTGAAGTTCGTATGCAAACAGCTATCAAGATGGAACAAATCGCTGAGCCTTACATCAACCGAAAAGCTGTTCGTCATTTAGAAAAAGGTCGTGTTGTTATCTTTGCAGCAGGGACAGGAAATCCATTTTTTACAACAGATACTGCAGCGACGCTTCGTGCCGTTGAGATAGGTGCCGAGATTGTTATAAAAGCAACGAAAGTAGATGGCGTTTATGATAAAGATCCAGCTAAATATGATGATGCAGTGAAGCTAAATAAAATCACTTATGAGCAGGCTTTGACTGACCATATTAAAGTAATGGATGACACTTCCATAGCACTTGCAAAAGATAACTCTTTACCCATTATAGTATGTGATATGTTCACAGAGGGTAATCTTTTAAAGATTATACAAGGTGATTTAACAAACTGCTCTATAGTAAAGTAAAAAAACATAAACATAAAAGGAAAATGAAATTATGAAAACAGAAGAATTAACAGCAAAAGTTTTAAAAAACAATCCAACTATAGATAACTACCAACTAGCGTTAGCCGTAGCTAAAAGAATGGATGAGCTTTTAAATGGTGCTACAAGCAAACTTAATATTGATCCAAAAAGTGTAAAAGCAGCAGACTTAGCACTAATGGAAATAGCAGAAGGCCTTGTAAGTGTAAAAGGCTTTGTTGATTTAGAGGGCTAAGTCTTGGGGTTGAGTCAAGTTGACATTGAGAAAGTAAAACACCTCCACTCTATTGACTCTGCAACTCAGTATCTTTACTCGTATTTTGAAGATACCTCTAGCTTAAAAGATGCACTCAAATACTCAATCCATGCTCATGAAGGGCAACAGCGAAAGAGTGGTGAGCCTTATGTAATCCACCCCATTTTAGTTTCTGCCATTGTAGCTTCTATCACAAAGGACATATCCATGTCTATCGCTGCACTTTTACATGATGTTGTAGAAGATACAGAGATTACTATCGAAGAGATTACCCATGTTTTTGGTGATGATGTAGCCCACCTTGTTGAGGGACTCACTAAGATTGATAAAATTCGTGATGATGAACTTAGCCCCTCTTCCTCAGATGAAAAATTGATAATTTCTGCCCTTTCTTTTAGAAAAATGCTTTTAGCATCTATCAAAGATGTACGCGTCTTGGTGGTAAAACTATGTGATAGACTGCACAATATGCTCACCCTTGATGCTCTTGCCCCATATAAACAGATAAGAATTGCAGAAGAAACTTTGGTGGTGTATGCCCCTATTGCACATAGATTGGGGATAAGCTTTTTAAAAAATATGCTTGAAGATCTTAGTTTTTCTTACCTTTTTGTGGAAGAAAAACATAATATAGATAACTATCTTGATACAAATTATCATGCTATCGAGATGAAGTTAGATGAGTTTAAAAAAATAATCCATACATTATTGATAAAAAATGGTTTTTGTGAAGATGATATAGAGATTCTCTCTCGTGTGAAACACCGCTACTCTATCCACCTTAAGATGCAAAGAAAGGGGATAAGCATTGATGAGGTTTTAGACCTTTTAGCTGTGAGAATCCTCACGGATGATAAGGTAAAATGTTATACGATTCTTGGACTTATCCATCTTCACTTTCAACCACTCTCATCAAGATTCAAAGACTATATCGCTGTGCCTAAAGATAATGGCTATCAGACTATTCATACATCGGTTTTTTATGATACTGCTATTTTTGAGATACAGATTCGTACTTATGAGATGCACCAGACTGCTGAGTTAGGTGTCGCTGCACACTGGAAATACAAAAGTGGAGCGGATGATGCTATTAACCTAGATTGGCTTAACAATCTAGGCTACCAAAATGAGTCTGTAGAAGACTTTTATGAGCTTATCAAAAATGATTTGTATTCAGAAGATATCTCTGTCTTTTCTCCAACAGGAGAGCCTTTTACACTTCCTAGAGGTGCAGTGGTATTGGATTTTGCGTATGCTGTGCACTCTGAAGTTGGCAATAAAGCAACTTCAGCCCTCATAAATAAAACAAAGTCATCACTTCTTAATGAACTCAAAAATGGAGATATTGTTAAAGTGATAGTTGCAGATGAGAACATCACTCGCTGCTCTTGGATAGATGCTGTGGTTACCTCTAAAGCTAAAACAAATATGCGATATAACTGTGGTGCAAAGATTAAAGATATAAACTCAAAAAGTGCGATCAATATCATTGCAACCGCTATGAACTTAAATAACTCTCGAGTTGAAGAGTGGTATAGAACATCAGGATGCACGAAACAGGCAACAATCCCAGCAGACATAGAGCATCTTAAAGATGTCATCAACAAATATACTTCTGATATCTCAAAAAATAATCGTTTTACAGGATTTTTGTCGCGTCATAGATTTAAAATTCGTCAATTTTCTCATAAAGGTATTGCTATTTACTCAACTCTTGGGGTGGGTGATATTGTCTTTGACTATTGTTGTCACCCTAAAGCAGGAGATGAGATAATGGGCTTTATCGAAAAAGGGAAGGTTCATGTGCATCATAAAATGTGTCAAAAGGCTTATGCTCAACTCATAAATGGTGATAAAATGGTTTTTGTGAAGTGGGAGAAAGAAAATATTTATGAGTACAATATGATTATCTCTCTTCATAGTGGCAAAGGTACGCTTGCAGAATTTTTAAATTATCTTGTGAAATTAAATATAGATATTAGCTCAATCGAACTAGGAAAAAATAAAAGTGAGTCAACTCGTTATTGTGAGATGGGATTTGAGTCAAAAGAGGCTGATATTAATAAACTTCGTGGTAAAATAGAACAAAAAATAAAAGTGATTCATTTGGTGCGAGCCGATGATGCTTACAGTTAGGAAAGTATATATTATGTTAGATGTTGCGTTAAGTGAGATAAGAAGAGGAACTGCTGAAATCATAGATGAAGAGAGGATAGTAAAGCTTCTCAAAGCATATTATGATGAGGGAAAAACTTATACTGTAAAGGCTGGTTTTGATCCAACTGCACCTGACTTACATTTAGGTCATACTGTATTGCTACAAAAACTTGCAATATTTCAAAAATATGGTGGACGAGTTCAGTTTCTTATAGGTGATTTTACTGCTGCTATAGGTGATCCTACTGGTAAAAGTGCAACAAGAAAAGTGCTTTCAGAAGAAGATATAGCAAAAAACATCACTTCCTATACTACTCAGGCATTTAAAATTTTAGACGAGAGTAAAACTGAGATTGTTTACAATAAAAAATGGTTAGAGAAACTGGGTGCTTTAGGGATGTTACAACTTGCTTCAAACCTTACAGTCGCTAGAATGTTAGAACGGGATGACTTTTCTAAAAGATATGCATCACAAACGCCTATCGCCGTAAGTGAATTTATCTATCCATTACTTCAGGGCTATGATAGTGTGCATCTTCAAAGTGATATAGAGATAGGTGGAACTGACCAAAAGTTTAACCTTCTTATGGGTCGTCAACTTCAAAAAGCTTATGAGATCAAAAAACAACAAGCTGTTTTGATGATGCCAATCCTAGAAGGTTTAGATGGTGTCCAGAAGATGAGTAAGTCTCTTGGAAACTATATTGGTGTTACTGATGAAGCTAACGATATGTTTGGTAAGGTACTGAGCATCTCTGATGCATTGATGTGGCGGTATTTTGAACTGCTAAGTAAAAAAACACTCGAAGAGATTGCTGAGATAAAAGCTGGTGTAGAAAATGGCTCATTGCACCCTAAAAAAGTAAAAGAGGATTTGGCTTTAGAGATAACTGCGAGGTTTCATACTGAGCAGTTAGCTCTTAGTGCAAAAACTGAGTTTGAAAAAGTACATGCAAAAAGTCAAATTCCAACAGATATTCCTGAATTTTCATGTGAGGGAGAGATTTGGATAGCAAAAGCACTTGTAGATTGTAAGATTGAGCCATCAACTTCACAAGGTAGAAGAGATATTAAGCAAGGTGCTGTTAAAATAAACCAAGAAAAAATCTCTGAGATAAATTTACAACTAAGTGCTGGCGAGTATGTGCTTCAAGTTGGAAAAAGAAAATTTGCAAAGTTAAAGGTTAATTAATGAGTTTCAACAAACTGAAAATTGGTAAATATGAGATAAGTAAACCTATAGTCCAAGGTGGAATGGGTGTAGGAATCAGTTGGGATCAACTTGCTGGAAATGTATCTAAAGAGGGTGGACTTGGTGTTATATCGGCTGTTGGCACAGGGTACTATGAAGATAAAAAATATGCAAATAAGCTTGTATCAGGAAAACCTCTTGATGCATTAGGCTTTTACTCTAAAGAGGGTTTTAATGCTATCATCAAAAATGCTAGAAAAGTATGTGCAGATAAGCCTCTTGCTGCAAACATCCTTTATGCTATTAATGATTATGGAAGAGTTGTTAAGGATGCATGTGAGAGTGGCATAGACATCATCATCACAGGAGCAGGACTCCCTACAAATATGCCAGAATTTACACAAGGGTATCCAGATGTTGCTTTAGTGCCTATCGTTTCTTCTGCAAAAGCACTCAAGATTATCTGTAAAAGATGGAAAAAAAGATATAACAGAATCCCCGATGCAGTAGTAGTTGAAGGTCCAAAATCTGGTGGACATCAAGGCTTTACTTACGAGCAATGTAAATTGCCAGAAAATCAACTCGAAAATATTGTTGCACCAGTTGTTGAAGAAGCAGCTGCTTGGGGTGACATCCCTGTTATCGCTGCTGGTGGTGTTTGGGATAAAAAAGATATTGAGGATATGATGAGTCTTGGTGCTCGCGGGGTTCAGATGGGTACTAGATTTATCGGTACGCATGAATGTGATGCACATGAAAACTTCAAACAAGTCCTTATCAACGCAAAAAAAGAAGATATCGTGCTTATGAGTTCACCAGTTGGTTATCCAGCACAAGGGGTGAGAACAAATCTTACAGAGCTAGTAGAAAAGCGTGAGGGTCCTGCTATCAAATGTATCTCAAACTGTGTAGCACCTTGTAATCGTGGCAAGGAAGCTAAGGTTGTTGGCTTTTGTATAGCAGATAGACTCTCAGATGCCTATGAGGGTAACCTAGAGACTGGTCTCTTCTTCTCAGGAACAAATGGATACAAACTTGACAAACTTATCAGCGTAAAAGAGTTGATGGATAACTTGATACAAGGCGAATAGTTATAAAATGATGCACTTTTTTGTTGTATTGGTATTTATTACTATGACCTTGTTTGGACTTAGTAATAATGAGATGCTAAACCGTGCTAATGCTTATATAAAAATAGATACAAAAAGTAATCAGTTTCGAGCTTATAATGAGTTTAAAAATCTTTATCTTCGTTCAATAATACATGATGATGAAAGATTGAAAAAAAGTGCCCTTAAAGGGATTATTGGTAGTGGAAAAAAACTTCATATTGATGTGATGCAGTATGAAAAAGAATATGCCACTTTCAATAAAAAATCTTCCTATCATAAATTAAAACCGAATAAAGTTTTAAAAAAAGCACAACAGATAAAGATTAAATCCTTACATAAACTTAAAAATATCTCTTGGTATAACAATAAACTCATCCTCAAGTTTGATAAAAAATTAAGAAAAAATCAAATCAATTATTTTACTCTTTATGATAAAAAGAAAAAAAGTTATAAATATGTTTTTGATATCCATGCTTCGATGCTCTCAAAAAGTCAAATATTAAGAAAAGCAGGTATTCAAAGGATAAAAATAGCACAGTACAAACCAAATACTCTTCGTCTTGTTATACAAAACAATAAAAAAATAAAGATTAGATTTAATAGGAATATGAAAATATTAACTATAGGGATGACAACACAATCAAAAAAAAGAAAGCCTAAAAGAATCTACACTCCACTCATAAAAGATAAAAAGAAAATTATAGTGATAGATGCAGGGCATGGCGGTAAAGACCCTGGAGCTATAGGTTATAAGAGATATAGAGAAAAGGTAGTTGTACTTAAAATCGCACAATATCTAAAAAATATACTCAAATATAGAGGGTATAAAGTATATATGACAAGAGATTCCGATGAATTTATAAAACTTAGTAATAGAACGGCTTTAGCCAATAGAAAATCAGCCAACCTTTTCATAAGTATACACGCAAATGCAGTCCCTAAACGAAATGCGAAAAAAGCTTATGGTGTTGAGTGCTATTTTCTTTCCCCATCTCGTTCCGATAGAGCTGAAAAAGTTGCAGAGCAGGAAAATACTGCAGATATATCTGAAATGAATAAGTACTCAAAACATAGTCTTTTTAAGTTTTTAAATCATGCAAAAACTATAGCATCTCATAAACTTGCCATAGATTTGCAACGAGGGATGTTGGGCTCTCTTAATGCTCACTACAAAGGTGTCAATGATGGTGGAGTTCGTGAAGGTCCTTTTTGGGTTTTAGTTGGTGCGCAGATGCCAGCTGTTTTAGTAGAAGTTGGTTTCATAACTAATCCTAAAGAAGCAAAAAGGTTAGTTAGCAATAGTTACAGAAAAAGGATGGCTATGGGCTTAGCTGACGGAATACAAAGATATTTTGAAAATAACTGATGCCCTTGCCTTGAGCGTATGAAACATTTACAATATTTTTATAAATTTTCATTTTCATTTCATTGAAGAACTTTATAATCTCGTTATAGTTTCAATAGGAAAATTTATGATAAAAAAGATAGTTATTCTCTCACTTTTTGCTCTTAGTCTTTACGCAGATATGACAAGTTTTTATAAAGATGCCTTGCATACTTTACAATATGAAAAAAGTTATAATCTTTATGAACGCTCAAACAAAACTTCTCAAAGTGCTGTGACATATTCAAAGTATGCTAATTTTAATGTGAAGAGTGATTACAAAAAAGAGCATGCTCAACATCTGCCACTGACTCCTGGTAGCTTTAATACTATTGATATATTTCTTACCGATACCATAGATATTTTTGGAAAAACTAACTATAAGATAGAGTCTTTGCATTTAGATAAAAAAGTTGCAAAAGCACAACTCAATGCAAAAAAAGAGCAACTTTTTATAGCTTTAATAAACTTAGTAAGTCTTTATAATCGTACTTTAAAAGAATTAAAACTTCATAAAATTTTTTTTACAGAGCAAGAGATGAGTTATAAAAAACTCAAACTTTTAGGCGATCATGGAGATATTACACAACTTAACCTCTTACGCTTTAAAAATACACTGACAACACTTAAGATAAAAATAGTCTCTCAAAACCAAGCTCTTAAGAGGATGGAAAAACAGTTACATTTATATGCACAAAATGAAGCCATACCAACACTTGCTGTAAAAAAATTACTCTACTCAAAAGATGATTTCATGGCTCATAATCCACAAGATGCACTTAATTCTCTTAACGCACAAAAAAAGATAGCACAAGCAAAAGGGATGAACAACAGTTACCTTCCAACCCTCAGTACAGATGTAGCTTATCAAAAATTAGGTGACCCTACTGGGTCTGGAGATAACTACTCTTTAGGATTTACCCTGTATATGCCTCTCAACAGTGGAAACTTTAAAAATGCAGAGGCTCTTAAAGTCTCAGCCTTAAGTCTTCAAGCACAACAAATCACTTATAAAATCAAAAGAGAAAGTCAATATATCCAGCACAGACAATCTTATGAAAATGCTTCACAACAGTTAGCCATTTTAAAAAAAGAATTTAGTGACTATGAAAAGAGTGAAGCAACCATAAAGAGTGCTTACTTTAAACAGTATGTAACTTTTAACACCTATCTGCAAGTGCTAACACAGGCTCTTAATGTTAAAAAACAGATAATCGCTATGCAAACACTAAAAGCAAAAGAAGCGACATTCATAAATGCCATTGGTTCTGGGGTGGTTTATAAGTAAAAAAATAATTTTTCTAAAATGCCTATCTTTAGGGG
>WFMY01000263.1 GCA_015488855.1 Helicobacteraceae bacterium | reverse complement strand
TTTATATGGTTGCATTCAAATCCTTTGATTTAGTATCTTGCTAGATTATAGTAAACATTATATCGAATGAGTGTTTTTTCTGTTGGTCTTGGATACCTACTATAGGCATATCCTATCGTTTCTTTTGTGGTATCATCTAGTACATAGTAACCACTTTTTTGCAAAAATTTAAAGTCTGTCATATCCCCATTTGGATGAAGATAAAACTCAATTACATTTGAACGATTTACATTAAGATCTCCTGGTAGGTTAACCCTTGCCACGCGTGTTAACACTTGCTGCGTAATTCGTCTCATAATCTCTTGGTTATCAAGTATATATTTTTGTTGTCCAGGGCTTAGTTTGCCAAACTCTTCACCATAAAGTTCCTTAACATCAGAACTAATACTACTACCACTTTGAATTGTTTTTTTTGTTTCTTTTTTTTCTTGAGATGATTTATCTTGTGATAGCATCGAGTAAAGAGATTCTTCTTTCTTTTTTTGTTTTGGCTTAGGTTTGGTTGTTATGTTGATATCACTTAGCAAAGGGATAAAAGGCTTTTGTTCTACTTGTTTTATCCTTGGTTTTGGTTTTTGCTTTTGAACTGGTTTGATTTGCTTTGGTTTGTTGAGCGTTGGCGTTATCTTTTTTTGTTTTGGTTTTAGCCTTATTTTTTGTTTTTTTGCTATCTTTTTTAGTTGCTTGCCTTTAGGCATAGGGGGTGCAATCTTTGGTCTTTTAATGATTTTCTTTTTTATGGTACCAGTTTTTTTGAATTTTTTAGGCAGTTCTTTAAGAGAAACTTTTATCTTAGTTTCTTTGGGAGCTTGTTTTTTTATTTTAGGTTCTATTGAACCAAGTATCCAAAACAAAAGCAAGATAACGAGATGGATTAACAAAGCAACAAATAAAGCAAAAGTAGAACGATTCATGAGACTCATTAATATAGTTTTTGTTGATTATAACCAATAAAAATTAATGATTCTTGGATATAATTGCATAAAAATAACAAAAGGCATATTATGGGTACAAAATCATCACTAGAAGCATTTAAAGAAGCTCAAAAACTCATTCCTGGAGGTGTCAACTCTCCTGTTCGAGCATTTTCAAGTGTTGGAGGTTCTCCTTTGTTTATAAAAGAAGCTAAAGGAGCTTATCTGAGAGATATAGATGGAAATGATTATGTTGATTTTGTTCAATCTTGGGGTCCGCTTCTTTTTGGTCATCGTGATGAGGGTATAGAATCTGCAGTATTGGAAGCTGTGAAGCATGGGCTGAGTTTTGGCGCACCCACACAAGCAGAGACAGAGTTGGCAAAGCTCGTTGTCTCGATGTTTGACTCTATCGAGAAGGTAAGATTTGTTAGTAGTGGAACTGAAGCGGTTATGAGTGCTATCCGACTTGCGCGTGGTTTTACTGGTCGTGATGATATTGTAAAATTTATTGGATGCTATCACGGGCATAGTGACTCTCTACTTGTAGAAGCAGGTAGTGGTGCTGCTACTTTTGGTAATCCATCAAGTCCTGGTGTTCCAGCGGATTTTACAAAGCACACACTCCTTGCTACTTATAACGATATAGAGAGCGTAAAGAGATGTTTTGCGGACTCAAACGATATTGCTTGTGTTATTATTGAGCCAATAGCAGGTAATATGGGTCTTGTTCCAGCTGATAAAGAGTTTCTCCATGAACTTCGTAAACTTTGCGATGCAAATGGAACTTTACTTATCTTTGATGAAGTTATGAGTGGGTTTAGAGCATCAGTCAATGGAGCAGAGTCTCTTGTGGGTGTAAAGCCAGATATTGTAACTTTGGGAAAAGTTATTGGTGGTGGTATGCCAGTAGGTGCGTTTGGTGCATCTGCTAAGATTATGTCCAAGCTCTCTCCTGAAGGTCCAGTCTATCAGGCTGGAACACTGAGTGGAAATCCTATTGCCATGGCAGCAGGATATGCAGCACTTAGTAAACTAAAACAAAATTCACAGGTTATCTCTGTCTTGGGTGCAAGAGCTATACGCTTAGTTGAAGGGATGAAAGAGGAAGCTGCTAAATTTGCAATACCAATGCAAATAAATACAAGAGGGAGTATGTTTGGTTTCTTCTTTAATGACAAAGAGGTAAAAAACTTTTCAGATGCTGGTAAATCAGATGCTGCTTTATTTGCTAAGTTTCACGCTGGAATGTTAAAAGAGGGGTTTTATTTTGCATGTTCACTTTATGAAACTGGTTTTATCTCAACTGCAATTACTGATGCTATGATAGAAGATACTATAGCAGCAAGTGCAAGAGTTTTTCAAGCGATCAAAAATGATTGAAGAGGAAGCATCTGAGCATAAGCCACGAATAAAACCTATTGTTGAAGCTGCAGACAGTCTTTCTCTCGGTATATCAATGGTTGTGGCTGTTGTTATGGGTGTTGGTATTGGTTTGCTTTTAAAGAGCTGGACTGAGGAAGCTTGGACACTTTGGATAGGTGTTGTTATAGGTGTTAGTGCTGCGATTTTAAATGTATATAAAGCATATTCTAAACAGCATAAAGAGATGTTAGAGTTAGCAAAAGAACCACGATATGCTATAAAAAAACAACTTCAAGATGACGATGATGACGATGATGAGGACGCTGGTTATAAAAACTATTAAACTAATTATTATTGTTGAGATACTTATTTTAAGTAGCTATTTTTTCATCTCCCATGCTTTTTATGCAAATTTACAAGTAGCATCGTTGAGTAGTTTTTTAGTGATACTTGGTTCCGCTTACTCGCATAAAAAAATGGTTAAATCTCAAGTAATACAAAAAAACTTTGTCGAAGATCGGGATACTCTTGATAGTATTGATGATCCATATAGTTTATATGAGGAACAAGAAGAGGATGAAGTTGCAAATGTAAATTTTAAAGAGCTAATTAAAGAAGAGAGAGCTAAGATAAAAACTCTAGATTTCAAAACTATGAAAGAGGGTGCGAGAGCTGGTGTTTCATTGTTTCGTATTGTTCCATATATCTTTCTTATTTTAGGTTTTATAGCTTTGAAAAACAATGAAATTTTAGAGATTGGTATTTATTTAGCATCTATTTTACTTGGTATCATAATCGCTTCGATAGCTTCTAAGAGTTTAAGCACCTAATTATAGGCAAATTTATGGTTATTTTCTTTTGTATATCTACAAAAATCTCATTATTTTTAGCAAGAAGATGAAGTTCTTTTTCTTTTTGAATATCTCGTGAAGCAGAAAATACTTCTATTGCAAACAAAGAATATTTTTTATCGCCAAATTTTACATGTTCACCAATCTTATAATAGATTTTTGTAAAAATATTTTCATTGCTTATAAAGCAAGCATAGACTTTATTGAGTATTTTGATAAAATTGTTGGAGTCCACTACAATCTCTGGTATAGTAGGATCAAACTCTTTGATAAACTTTGCATTTGAGTTGATAGAGTTTGTAGAGATGCAAAGATCTACCAATGTATATATGTTTACAAGCTCACCAGATGGGGCAGTATGGCTAAGCTTAAAAGATGGTGCTTGATAAAGTTTTATACCAATTTCTTCTTCACTTTCATACCCAACTGTAAGCCCAAAAAACTTATATCTACCAAATTCCAAATCAAGAAAAGTTGTTTTAAAGCCAAAAGATACATTGGCATGGGTGGTTGCAAGTTCAAAAATCTCTTTTGAATTAAAAGAGTTTATTAGAAATTGTGCCTGAGAATTTAAGGATAAGATTTTACCATCACAGGAAAAGAGTATGAAAGGATTATAATCATACTCTTGCCATTGTTGTGCAAAGGTCATAGGAGTTACTTACTCCTCAATATAATTTTTTAGTTTTCGCCCAACTTTTGGATGTTTGAGTTTTTTAATCGCACTTGATTCTATCTGTCGTACACGCTCGCGAGTTACTGCAAGCTCTTTTCCAATTTCTTCAAGTGTTCTATCACTTTCATCATCCATGATACCAAAACGAAGTTTGATAACAGCTTTTTCTCTTTCGTTAAGCTGTTCTAAAACAGACTCTATTTGAACTTTTAAGTCATCTTTTAAGATAGCATCTGAAGGTGAGAGTGAAGTCTTGTCTTCGATGAAGTCTCCAAACCTTCCATCTTCTTCGCTCCCAATAGGTGCTTCAAGAGAGATTGGTTCTTTTGTTATTTTGATAACATTTTTAACTTTCTCAACAGAAAGACCTACATCTTCAGCGATTGTATCTACATCTGGCTCTTTTCCATGCTCTTGGAGATGTTTACGCATAATTTTATTGATGCGGTTGATAGTTTCTATCATATGGATAGGGATACGGATAGTTCTTGCTTGATCGGCGATAGCACGAGAGATTGCTTGACGGATCCACCATGTTGCATAGGTTGAGAACTTGTAACCTTTTTTGTATTCAAACTTATCAACAGCTTTCATAAGCCCAATGTTGCCTTCTTGAATCAAATCAAGAAAAGGAAGCCCACGATTTGTATAGCGTTTAGCAATAGACACAACAAGCCTAAGATTAGATTTTGCCATTTTAGTTTTAGATATTTCAGAGATATTTTTACCACGCTTAATCTGCTCTAAAATATCAGCAAGTTTCTCTGGTTCCATGTCGAAACTATTTTTTGAAGCCTCTTTTGTTTGAACAAGTTTTTTTATCTCCATATAAGTAGAAACCATAGTTGCTTCTGGAACCATACCGATAATATCTTCTTTGGTAAGAGAGCAGATTTTATCTACAAGAACTTTGTGGTTTGCTTTGAGTGTAGCATTAAAAAGTGGCAGTTTATACTCAAGTCTTTTGAGCTCTTTATCATATCCATCATCACTTTTTAGTGCAGTTTCCATCGACTTAACAAGTTCATTAATAAGTTTTGAAGTTGGTCCTAGTTCAAGCAACTTTTCTTTAAGTACATGCTTTTTAAAGGCAGAACCTAGAAAGAACATGACTATATCTTCATTAAGTTCAGATGAAGAGATGTCTGGTACTTTAAGATTGAATTTTGCCCAATCTTTTTTTGCTTTTTCTAAAGCTTTAAAGCTTATGCTAACTTTTTCAACTCTTGTTTTATCTTTTACGCTTAATTTTTTTTCAGTAGAGTCTTCGTTAGCAGAATCATCATTAGTATCATCACTCTCCTCTTTTTCATCTTCAAAGCTTCTGAAGAGTTCTTTAACTCTCCTTTCACGGTTTATA
This sequence comes from Helicobacteraceae bacterium, assembly GCA_015488855.1. GTDB lineage: Bacteria > Campylobacterota > Campylobacteria > Campylobacterales > Sulfurimonadaceae > Sulfurimonas. The sequence goes on along the minus strand of WFMY01000263.1, from coordinate 3,946 downwards.
AGCGGTTCTTTATAATCTAAAATAAACTCTATAAGATAAGGTACTGAACAAATAGCATCAATTATGATGCTCTCACCGTTTTCTATTTTTTTGGAGATTTCTATCTCTTCCTCTTTTGTCAATAGAGGGATTTGCCCCATTTCTCTGAGATACATCCGTACTGGAGAATCAGAACGAGACCATTCTAAAAGTTCATGTTCTTTTAAGATATCAAATTTATCGGTTTCATTGTTTTCAAGGAGTTTTCTTTGAGCATTTCTTCTTGCTTGTGCTTCTTTATCGTTAAGCTGTTTTGCATGTTCGGAAGCCAAATAAAGGCAAACTTTATGTTTTTTTGCTAGTTTTAATATATTTTTTGCTTGTGCAGCTGTTGGCTGTTTTTCAAAAAGTTCTACTAGAGACTCGTATGTTGTACAATCTTTAGATTTATGTTCACTGAAAAATAATTCTATAGCTTTATTGAGTTCTTTTGCTGTCATATTGCAATATGCCTTAATTATCGAAAGTTTTTAGAGAATGGATTATACCGAAATATTTTTAATATATGCTTAATAAAAACTGGAACACTCATTGCTTAAATTAATTAATTCAATGCGATTAGAGAAAGTTGTTTTATCTTTTGGCTACTTTTACATGAATGCAAAAGTAATCATTAAATAGACTTCTTCTAACAAATAACAAAGAAAGGGATTTTATGCAAGCAGGTTATTATAGCGCAGCCTCTGGGATGGTGACACAATTTAATCGTTTAGACAATATTGCTAATAATTTAGCAAATGTAAATACAAACGGCTTTAAAGAAGATGACCTAGTAATAGGTGACTTTACAAGAGTATATAAAGAGTCAAGGGATGAGCTCTCAAATGCAAACCAGACAAAAGAAGCAGCCAAGTTTCTCAACAGAACATTAACAAAAGCACCTCAAGTAGTTGATTCGTATACGGATCAAAGTTTAGGAAAAATGCAAAGAACAGACAATACTTTTGACTTTGCTCTATCAAAGGAGGGATTATTCTTCTTGGTAAAAACACCCGCTGGGATTAGGTTGACAAGAGATGGGTCTTTTACTAAAGACGATGAGGGCAACCTTGTAACAAATAAAGGCTATCCTGTCTTAGCAAATGATTATTTTACTACTGGCGGTAAGATAAATTTTAATCAAGGAGATACTATTGTTGAAGTAGATAAAAATGGTCAACTTTATACCAATATTCCTGGCGGTATTTCACAAGTAAAAAAGACTAAATTTTTTATTGCAAATCCTGATAACTTATCTTCATTAAAAAAGGTTGGGGATAATCTTTACGAGTACCCATCCGTAAATCAGTTAAAACCACTTGAAAAAAGTATGTCTCTTAGACAGGGTTTTATTGAAAAAAGTAATGTAAATGCAGTGAAGATGATGACACAATTGATAGAAACCAATAGACTTGTGGGGATGTATCAAAAAGTAATGGATACGCAAATGAATCAAATGAATAGTGATGCAATCAATAAAATAGCATCAACTAGATAAGACTAAAGGACAAATAATATGATGCAATCACTCTATACTGCTTCAACAGGAATGTTGGGAATGCAGACACAAATTGATACAACTGCCAATAATATAGCCAATGTAAACACGATAGGTTTTAAAAAATCTCGTGCAGAATTTGCAGACCTCATGTATCATGTAATGAAGTATGCAGGAACTGCTACAAGTTCTGTCACAAAAAGTCCAACAGGGATAGAAGTCGGTCTTGGTTCTCGTCCTACGGCTACTAATAAAATATTTTCAGAAGGAAGTCTAAAGCAAACCGAGAACCAACTTGATGTTGCGATTGCAGGAAAAGGTTTTTTTAAACTTCAACTTCCAAATGGTAATCAGGTGTATTCAAGAAATGGTGCTTTTAAAGTTAATGCATTTGGGACTGTTGTTAACAGTGATGGGTATATACTTCTTCCTCAAATAAGTATCCCCAATAATGCTACTAATGTAAGTATTGGTACAGATGGGACAGTTGCTGTCGTGATACCTGGACAAACGCAAGCTTCACAGATAGGGCAGATTAGTTTAACCAACTTTATTAATCCAGCTGGACTTCACTCTATGGGAAATAATTTATATATGGAAACATATAGCTCTGGTCAAGCCATCAATGGTATAGCTACACAATATGGTCTTGGCTCTATCAGACAAGGTTTTGTAGAACTTAGTAATGTTGAATTAGTTGTTGAGCTTACTGATCTTATTACTGGTCAAAGAGCTTATGATTCTAACTCAAAAGTCATTACAACGAGTGATCAAATGCTACAAACCACAAATAACCTCAAAAGATAATAATAGCCCTTAAATAGCCATTATACTAGATAATATGATGGCTAAAACATTGAAAAAAAAGTTAAATGCGCACTTTCCTTATCGCTTTAAAATCTCTTTTTCGCTATAATCCCAAAAAAAGAAGATAGGAAATTTTTATGCAAAAAGCAAATATAAACGGAAAAGTCTGGAGATTTGGTAAAGATATTGATACTGACTTAATCATTGCAGCTCGCTATTTAAATACTTCAGTTGCACAAGAACTTGCGAAACATGTGATGGAAGATGCTGACCCTGAATTTGTCAACAAGATGAGCGTGGGGGATCTCATAGTCGCTGGTGAGAACTTTGGTTGCGGGAGCTCTCGAGAACATGCTCCAATCGCGCTTAAAGCAGCTGGTGTTGCAGCTATTATCGCTCCAACCTTTGCAAGAATCTTTTATAGAAATGCTTTTAATATGGGTTTACCTATTTTTGAGCTAGAAGAAAGTGCTGAGATAAGTGAGGGAGATGATGTTACTGTAGATATGAATAAGGGAACGGTCACCAACAACACAGCAAAAAAAAGTTACAACTTTACTCCTATCCCAGCATTTATGCAAGAGCTTATCGATGCAGGTGGATTGATGAACTTTGCACAGAATGAAATTAAAGGTAAATAGATGAAATCATATAAAATAGCACTGATAAAAGGTGATGGGATTGGTCCTGAGATCATTGATGAAGCAACAAAAGTACTCGATGCTATTGCATCTATATGTGATCTTCATTTTGACTACGAAGAGGTATTGATGGGGGGTATCGCTTACGATATAACAGGAGATCCTCTTCCTCAAGAAACAATTAACACATCTCTCAATAGTGATGCTGTACTTTTTGGTGCTATTGGCGGGCAGAAGTGGGATGCATTACCTCGTGAAAAAAGACCAGAAAGTGGACTTTTGAGATTTCGTAAAGAACTTGGTGTTTATGCAAATCTTCGTCCAGCAGTTGTGTATGATGAACTTATTAATGCATCTTCTTTGAAACCAGAGATAATCAAGGGTGTTGATATAATGGTTGTTCGTGAACTCATAGGGGGTATCTATTTTGGTGAACCAAAAGGGCGTACTCAAGATAAAGGCTGGAATACTATGGTCTATACGAGAGAAGAGATTGTACGCATAGCACATCAAGCATTTAGAATCGCTCAAACGAGAGGAAAAAAAGTTTGCTCTATTGATAAAGCAAATGTTTTGGATGTGTCTCAACTTTGGCGTGATGTTGTAATAGAAATCTCACAACAATATCCAGATGTTGCACTTACGCACATGTATGTAGATAATGCAGCAATGCAACTTGTACTTAACCCTAAACAATTTGATGTTATGCTTACTGGAAATATTTTTGGTGATATTTTAAGCGATGAAGCTTCTATGCTTTGTGGCTCAATTGGCTTATTGCCTTCTGCTTCAGTTGGTGAAAAGATAGGTGTATATGAGCCTATCCATGGTTCAGCACCAGATATTGCGGGGCAAGGCATCGCAAATCCTATTGCGACTATAGCTTCTGCATCGATGATGCTTAGATACGCACTTGGCGAAAGTGAAGCGGCTGACAAAATAGATAGAGCTATCAAGAGAACACTTAAAGAGGGTTATAGAA
>WFMY01000262.1 GCA_015488855.1 Helicobacteraceae bacterium | reverse complement strand
CTTCAAACAAGATAAATAAGGCAGAGAGAGATATCACTGTGCCTTCTATAACAGCGGCAAGTGGTTCTATCTTATTTCTTCCAAAGTTAAAACTCTCATCAGGTGCTTTTTGAGAGGCATTGAGGGCATAATAGTTAAAAAGAGAAACAATAAAATCAAGCATAGAGTCAATGGCAGAAGCAAGTACAGCAATGGATCCACTCATAATACCTATGCTCATCTTTATAATTACAAGGAGTGCAGCAACACTAGAAGATACAACAGTAGCTCTTTTTTCAATACTCATTCAATCCCTTTTTTAGATACAATTATAGTAAAATAATTATATTAAAAGAATAAAATGGACTTACAAAAATTACGAAATGAACGAAAAAAATGGATGACTTGGAAAAATATTAAGCCTCTGCATGATGCACTCAATAGCCTTGAAGATGTACCCTGCACTATTTCCGTTACAGATATAGTGTCGATAGATGGTAAGAGACCTGAGGGTTTACTTGAAATCACAAGAATGATGATGCCTTGGAGAAAAGGTCCTTTTCAACTTTTTGATATATTTATTGATGCAGAATGGCAAAGTAATATCAAATATAACCTCCTTCGTAAACATTTTAATTTAAAAGATAAAAGAGTTGCCGATATAGGGTGTAACAATGGTTACTATATGTTTCGAATGCTTGAGGATAAGCCAAAACGCTTAGTGGGATTTGATCCATCACCTTTGTATAAGACACAGTTTGATCTGATAAATCACTTTGTGAAGAGCGATATCGTTTATGAACTCTTAGGTGTCGAGCATGTGGAGTTTTACGAAGAAAAGTTTGATACAATCTTTTGTTTAGGAGTGCTATATCATAGAAGTGATCCTGTAGCAATGCTTAAACAGTTGTTCAAAGGTTTAGATAAAAAAGGTGAAGTGATACTTGATACTTTTTATATAGAGGGAGAGGAGGAGATGGCATTATGCCCAGCGTCTTCTTACTCAAAGATACCAAATATATATTTTGTACCAACTATAAAAGCATTGAAACATTGGTGTTTACGAGCAGGGTTTGATAGTTTTGAAGTTTTAGAAACCTCCAAAACAGATGCAGATGAGCAAAGAAAGACAGACTGGATTGAGGGACAGTCCTTAGAAGACTTTCTAGACCCTCAAGACGAGACTAAGACTATTGAGGGTTACCCAGCTCCACAAAGAGTTTATGTAAGATTATTGAAGGATAAATGATGGATGAAGAACAAAAAAAAGAACAAGAAAAAGAACAAGAAAAAGAACAAGAAAAGAATGATCTAAATGATGGTAGTTTAGAGATAGAAGAATACCTCAATGAAGAAGAGATACTGATCAATACTCATGAAAAAATTGATAATGAACTTTGTGGAAGAATAGAAAAAATTGAAAAAGGTGTCTTGGATTTAAGTTTAAGAACCATACCAGAAATGCTCGCCGATGAGAAAGGTCTAGTCCATAGTGGTTTTATCTTTAGTGCAGCAGATTATGCTGCAATGGCTGCTGTCAATGAGAAAAATGTTGTTTTAGTCGCAAGTAACTGTCAGTTTTTATCTCCAGTGAGGCTTGGTGATATTGTCAATATTAAAGCAACTGTGCGAAATAAAGAGGGAAGGAAAAGACATGTAAGCGTAGTTGGGTATGTCTTTGATATCAAAGTCTTTGAAGGGGAATTTAAAACTGTTGTAACTGAGAGACATGTCCTTAAACTTCATCTTGTAGATGAAGGGTAATTCTATTTTATAGCAGTAAGTAGAAAAATTCCAAAATCTTTTTGTGGTTTTTTTATCGTATTAATATTTTTAAATGCTACATTTTTAAAACCACTCTCTTGGGCTATTTTGATGAGTGCATCTTTTTCAAATCCAAAGTGAAATACTCCAGTATTGTCAGAATGGAAGGTTCCATCCTCTGCTTGTAAGTCAGCAATAGCTATAAAACCTCCATCTTTAAGGTTATTATAAATAGTGTCAAAAAAATCTTTAGAATACTCTATGTGATGGAGTGTCATAGAGGAGACAACACCATCGAAAACCTGCTTAAGAGGCTCTTTGATGATATCTTGAGTATATGTTATGATTTGTAGTTCTGGAGTATTCTTTTCTTGTAATTTACTTATCATCTCTGCTGAAATGTCTACACCATACACCTGTCCAACTGAACTAGCTATATCAAAACCAAGAAGTCCAGTACCTACACCAAAGTCCAATATTTGCATCTGTTTATGAAGTTTAAACTCTTTTCTTATTTCATCTGCTATCTTTTTAGCACCATTGACTCTTATGCTACCACTATCCCATACTTTTGCTTTATCTTTAAATAAATCTGCCATTATAAATTTCCTATCCAATAATCTGTATATTGTTTTTCATTTTGAATTGTTGTTGGTTCACCATGTCCAGGATAAACTTTTTTCTCATAGTCGAGTTTTTTAAATCTTTGTAAAGATTTTTTCATCTCATGTGGATCAGAATATGGAAAATCACTCCTACCAATCGAGTGTTTAAAGATAAAGTCACCGCTAAACATGGCATCTCCAACCTCTATGGTAGAACATCCTGGTGTATGCCCTGGGAAATGTCTAAATTTTACTTCAACTCCATCGAAGTTAAATATTTCATTTGCTTGCACCTCTCTATCTGCAACAGAGGGAGGAAGTCCTGCTACCCAACTGTTCTCACTCAGGAGCATAATATCTTCTTTTGGAGTATAAAGAGGAATATTTAGTTTTGTTTGAAGTTCACTGTTAGACCAGACATGATCAAAATGACCATGTGTGTTTAATATTGCTACTGGATTTGTAACATTGTCTAAAACCCATTTTGTAGCTCCCATACCAGGATCAATAATGAAGTCCTTACCTTCTACGGTGACTATATAACAATTTGTTTGATACTCACCCATAGCTTTTACTTTTATATTCATAGTTTCTCAGTTATTTTGACTTTTTAAATTGTATCAAAATAATGTGAATAAAAAAATAACCTTTTAATGAATCTAATTTTGTTACTAACTTTGGATATAATTTATTTTGTTAAAGAGTATCAAAGGTGAAAATTGAGTAAGTATGGTCAAATAGCACAGTATCTTGAAAAGTTTTTAGAAAATGAAGTTCATAAAACAGGTCTAAAAAATGTAGTGGTAGGTCTGAGCGGTGGTTTGGATTCTGCTGTGGTAGCTGTATTGGCACAGAGGGTATTTAAAAAGAGATTGTTATGTGTAAAGATGCCCTCACATTATTCATCCCAGAGTTCTCTTGATGATGCAGATGAACTTTGTAAAGATTTTGACATAAAAGCCATAGAAGTATCTATAGACCCAATGTTAAAATCCTATGAACAACTAAACCCTGAGATGGATAATCTTCGACGAGGCAACTTCTCAGCAAGGTTACGAATGACAACATTGTTTGATATCTCAGCAAAACAAAATGCTTTGGTTTTAGGTACGAGTAATAAAAGTGAACTTATGCTTGGTTATGGGACGCTCTATGGAGATCTCTCAAGTGCATTAAATCCTATTGGAGATCTGTACAAGAGTGAAGTGTTTGAGTTGGCTCGATATATTGGGGTGAGTAAGTCTATCATTGATAAACCACCCTCTGCAGATTTGTGGGATGGGCAAAGCGATGAAGATGATTTAGGCTATACCTATGCGCAACTTGATAATGCTTTGAAGATGTATGTAGAAGAGAGAATGCAAAAAGAGGAAATGATTCAAAAAGGGGTTGATGCAGTGATGTTAGAGATGATTATAGAACGAATTTTTCGTAATCATTTTAAAAGAAAGATGCCAGTTATTGCCAAGCTAACCTCAAGAACGATGAATCATGATTTTAATTATCCAAGAGATATTAGATTATAAGGAAAATCAATGGAAGTAGTATTTAACAGATATGAAAACGGTGTAGATGAACATTCAAATGTGAGTGATGTGCTCGATGGAGATGAACTCAATCAAGTTCATAAGTTAGAAGATGAATTTTGTTCCTATGTGGGTGCAAAATATAGTGTAGCCACCTCCCATGGCACTTCGGCACTGCATTTAGCAATGCTTGCACTTGATTTGAAAAGGGGAGATAGAATAGTATGTTCTGTAAATTCACACCCTAATGTTCCTGAGGTTGTACGACATTTTGATGCTGAGCCAGTATTTATAGATATAGATGAAAAATTTTATAATATTGATTTGGATAAATTAGAAGAGCATCTCAAAGAGCATCAATCAAAAAAACTAAAAGCTGTTATAATTACACATATTGCTGGCACAAGTGTAGACTTACAAAGAGTGTATAAACTAGGTAAACTTTATAATGTAAAAATAGTAGAAGATGCTTGTGATGCTCTAGGTGCTAGTTACCATGGTAGCAAAATAGGCTCTACTGGTGCTGATATTACATGTTTTAACTTTTCATCTCATATGAGAGAAAATATTTGTAATGGAGGAATGCTAGTTACTGATGATGACGAGATTATAAACAGAGCTAGGCTTCTCAATAACCATGCACTTGTTAAGGGAGATGGAGCATTAGAGTATATTTATGATATTGTAGATATAGGTAATGACTATTCTCTGAGTCAATTAGATGCTGCCTATATCAGAGCTTTAGTTAAAAAACAAGATAAATCCATAGAACGCACTCAAAGTATCGCAAAAAAATATCTCAAAGGACTTGAGACAACAGAGCATATTACTATGCCATCTATAAATTCTGAGGAGGATCCATTCACTCTTTTTATCATTAAAGTAGATAAAAATCGTGATTCATTTGCATTGGAGTTAAAAAACAGAGGTGTTCATACTGGTTTACATTATATACCACTCCATTTGATTAGTTATTATAAAACAAAATATAGATTAAAGGTCAATGCTTTTGGAGCGGCACTTCGTTCATACCAACAGGTACTCTCCTTACCAATATATGCAAGTATGAGCGATGCAGAGGTTGATTTTGTGATACAAACAATCAAAAAAGTTGCTAAAACTAGGGTCTAATTGAAAACAAAACTTATATTTTGGGTTGAGAGTTATCTCTACAACCCAAGCCAACTTCAAAATCTTTTATCACTTTTTTTATTGCCCTTATCGTGGGTCTATTGTTTTGCTATGTATATTCGTTTTCTTGTTCAAAAAGAGCAAGATTTTGGTGTAGACATTGTAAGCATTGGAAACTTGAGTGTTGGAGGGAGTGGTAAAACACCACTGACTACTGCTCTTGCAAAAAACTATAGAGACGCAGCTATTATTTTAAGAGGGTATGGTAGATCTTCAAGAGGTTTAGTTGTTGTAAAAGATGCAAAAAAAATACTTTGTGATGTAAGCGTGAGCGGAGATGAAGCGATGATATATGCTCGCAAGCTTCAAGATGCACTGGTAATAGTCAGTGAGGATAGAACCATTGCAATAGAAAAAGCCAAAGAGATGGGTGCTAAAATAATATTTTTAGATGATGCATACTCTAAGCACAATATAAAAAAACTCGATATTCTTATAGATGTAAAAACTGTAAATAATAGATGTCTTCCCTCTGGTGCCTTTCGAGAAAAATCATGGAACTCTAAAGAGGTTACACTCGTTCGTGAGAGTGTTGACTTTACCCGTAAATCAACCCTTAAAGATAGATGTGATAAAATGTCACTTATAACAGCGATAGCAAGACCGCAAAGACTAGATAAGTTTTTGCCTCAAGTTGTATCTAAAAATTATTTTCCAGATCATCATAGCTTCACAAAAGAGGAAGTACAAAAAATTTTACACCAAGATGGTTCTGAATCAGCACTTGTTACTTACAAAGACTATGTCAAGTTAGAGCAGTTTAATCTGCCACTCTCTTTATTGGATCTAGAGTTAAGTGTAGATGAAAACATATATAAAACCATAGAGGATTACCGTGCAAAGAAAAATTGAAACTGTACAAACACTACTAGAAGCATTACCCTTTATAAAAGAGTTCAATAAAGAGACTATTGTTATCAAGTATGGGGGAAGCGCACAAACATCACCACAACTTAAAGAAAAATTTGCTGAAGATATTTTACTTATGTACCTCGTGGGGATTAAGCCTGTCATAGTTCATGGTGGTGGTAAAAAAATCACAGAGATGTTAGATGCACTTAAAATTGAAACAAAATTTATAGAGGGTCAAAGAGTCACTACAAAAGAGGTGATGCGCATAGCAGAGATGATACTCAGTGGTGAGATAAATAAAGAGATTGTCTCTTTACTCAATATGCATGGAGCTAAAGCTATAGGAGTGAGTGGCAAAGATGCTCATTTTATAACTGCCGAGGCAAAAGATTTTTCAAAATGGGGTTTAACGGGGAATATTACTAAGGTAGATGCAAGTGTCGTCTCCAACCTCATAGCTGAAAATTTTGTTCCCGTTATTGCACCTATTGCTGCTGGTACTGAGATGGGACATCCAGGATACAATATCAATGCTGATCTATGTGCATCTCAAGTAGCTAAGGCGATAGGTGCAAATAAAATTATATTTTTAACAGATACTCCAGGTGTTCTTGATAAAGATAAAAATCTTTTATCTACTTTAACACGAGAGGAAGTTGAAGCACTTAAAGAAGATGGAACTATCCATGGTGGTATGGTACCAAAAGTGGACGCCTGTCTTGAAGCTTTAAGTGGGGGTGTGGCAAAGGCACATATCATCGATGGAAGACTAGAGCATTCTATGCTTTTAGAACTTTTTACATCAGCAGGTGTTGGGACTCAAATCATAGCAGACAACTTATAATTAACAAATATTAGATATAATCCAAAATAAACTGAAGGAATTTTAATATGAGTAAATATAGTGCATTATTTGAAGATGAAGATGATATTTTTTTAGGTACACCAATAAGTAAACTTATGGATATAATATTTACAGCAAATAATGATGTTGTAAGATTTGACCTTGAGAATTTTATGCGTCAAAGAGCAGTGATGGAGATTCTACTAGAGGAGCATCTTGGTGAAAACTATTTTGAAAAAGTAAAAACTTTAGAGGCTCTGCGTGGGGATGATATAGAGACAAAAACAAAAAGTTTAGCTATAGAGTTAACAGGTGAGATTGTCTCAAAAAGTGAGTAGATAATTTGAAATTATTTTTACAAGTTTTTTTCTTTATAGGGATTTTTTTTATCCAAGTAGATGCGATGGATTTTAAAGAAGTCAAAACAATCAAGCTAAAAAAAGACCAACTAAAGAAAATTCTTGTAAAATATGGTTCATTTTCTAAACTTTTAACTATGAGGTGGACACTTTATAAGAATAATGGTTTAGTAGTATTTCACTCTTATGATAAGTTTGTTTTTCAAAATGTATTATATTTAAGATATAAAAATCAATTTTTTAAACAAGAACTTAAGTCAAAAGGTGCAGATGATTATGTTACGCCCTATTTGTTAGTGAAATTTAAAGAGTTTAACTATGAGACAAGAGAAGCGATATTTGACCTTTTTTTATCTGATAGTCAAGCCCAAATAAATTTAAAATATTTAAAATAATTAAAGAGGTTAGATGCAAAGAGTAGAGACACAAATAGCAAAACTTATAAACGAGTGTGATTATGAAGAGGTTACAAAGCTTTTTTATAAACTCAGTGGTGGCAAAAGGTTGCGTGCAAAATTGATTTTAAAAATCGCTCCTGATCATAAAGATGCCCCACTTTTGGCAGCTATTGTAGAACTTATCCATGCTGCATCACTACTTCATGATGATGTGATAGATGAAGCGATGACTCGTCGTGGTGTAGAATCTGTGAATGCTACACAAGGGAGTAAAATAGCTGTCATGCTCGGAGATGTTCTTTATTCAAAGGCATTTACTGAGTTAGTTTCATTTGATAAAGAGGTTGCAAAAACCATCGCGGCATCGGTAACAGCACTCTCTAAGGGAGAAATGATTGATGTGAAAATGGCAGAAAACTTTAATACTAATGAAAAGCTATATCTTGATATGCTTTATCTTAAAACTGCAACGCTTATTGAAGCAGCAGCAAAAGCAAGTGCACTTCTTGCGGGTAAAGATGCATCCTCTTATGCGACCTATGGAAGAAACTTAGGTTTGAGTTTTCAAATCATCGATGATATCTTAGATATAACACAAGATGCTAAGACTCTGGGCAAACCTGCTTTAAATGATTTTGTTGAGGGCAAATGCACCTTGCCATATATCTACCTTTATGAGGAGTTCTCAGCAGATGAAAAAGAGAGATTGGTCTCTCTTCATGCACAAACACTCTCTCGTGAAGACGCTACTTGGATACAAAAAAGTATGCAAAAACATAAAACAATTGAGCGGTCATTTGAACTAGCTCTCCAACTTTCCAATGAAGCAAAATCTGTAATGAATGAAGATAAAGATTTAGTTTCTATTTTAGATACCATGATAAAGAGAACTTTCTAATGCATTACCTTAATATAAGCTTTTCACATAAAAATTCATCTCTTGAGATTCGAGAAAAATTAACATACCCAGATGATAAACATAAAAATGGTTGTTTAACAAAACTCAATAAAAGTGGCGCTGTTAATGAAACGATGCTTATCTCTACTTGTAATAGAATGGAGATATTTTGCTCTTGTAATAATATCTCAACAGCTACAAAACATATCTTTGAGATGTTGCAAGATAGAGCAGGACTTTCTCTTGAAGAGTTACAAGGTCGTGCAGATATCTATGATGACTCAAGTGCGATACATCACCTTTTTACTGTAGCAGCATCGCTAGACTCTATGGTGGTAGGTGAGACGCAGATTGCTGGACAACTCAAAGATGCTTTTAGATATGCGTACGATCATGATTTCGCTGGCAAAAAGATAGCACGAGCTACGCAAAAAGCTTTTAGATGTGCAGCAACAGTTCGTAACGAAACAAATATATCTTCAAAACCTGTCTCCATGGCAAGTGTTGCAGTAGCCAAACTGAAGTCTGTTGTAGAGGATGTAAAGGGTAAAAAAATCCTTATTATTGGGGTTGGTGATATGAGTGAGATCACTGCTAAGAATATGATAGCTGATGGTGGGGAAGTTTTTATCATGAATAGAACCTTACACAAAGCTGAAATCTTGGCAGAGGAGTTAGGTGCAAAAGTTTTGCCTTATAGTGAATTAAAAAATGCTATTAATGAGTGCGAGGTTCTCTTTAGTGCTACTTCAGCAAATGATCCAATCATCACTGACGAGATTATAGAATCATGCCCTTTTGATAGATATTGGTTTGACTTAGCCTTGCCACGAGACATTAGTTATCATAAAGGTGAAAGAATCAACTTGTATGTAATAGATGATTTAAAAGTTATAGCTGAGGGAAATAAAGCTGACAGAGAGTTAGAAGCGAAAAAAGCACACAGGATTATTGGGCGAAGTGTTGTTGACTTTTTTGAGTTTTTAGATACTCTTAACATTGAACCATTGATCAAAGAGATCTACGAAAAAGCACATACGGTAGCTAAGTTAGAAGCCTCAAGAGTTCTCAACAAAGGTTTTATCCCTAGAGAATATGAGCATCAGGTACATAAACTTGCAGAGCAAACTTTAAAAAGGTTTTTACACGATATGACAAAAAGTATGAGAGATGTGTCTCATGAAGCAAAGAGCGACAAGCTCTCTAGTGTCATGGGATTTTTAGTAAAAGACAAGAAAGAGGAATCATGAGAAGATCAAGAGCATTTATACCAACAACAAAAGAGGCACCCTCAGATGCACAACTAGCGAGTCATATCTTCCTGTCTCGTGCAGGATTTATCTCACAAGTAGCAGCTGGACTTTACTCCTATATGCCATTAGCAAAAAAAGTGATTCGTAAGATAGAAAATATTATCCATGACGAGATGGCTAATGTTGGTGCAGAGGAAGTAGAACTCTCTTTTGTTGCACCATCTGACTTATGGATAGAGAGTGGTAGGATAGATAAGTTTGGAAAAGAACTTTTAAGATTTTATGATAGAAAAGAAAAACTATTTGTTTTAGGACCAACACATGAAGAGATGATGGTTGACCTCGTGCGTAACCGTGTCACCTCATATAAAAGTCTTCCACTTAATTTGTATCAGATTAAGACGAAGTTTCGTGATGAAGTGAGACCAAGATATGGACTCATGCGTGGTCGTGAATTTATCATGAAAGATGGATACAGTTTTCATGCATCTCAAGAAGATTTAGATAGAGAGTTTGAAGCATTAGAAGCTGCATACAAAAGAATCATCACAAGACTAGGGCTTGATTTTCGTGTAGTCGAAGCAGATAGTGGGGCTATTGGTGGAAGTGGATCAAAAGAGTTGATGGTTATAGCTGATTCTGGTGAAGATACTATTGCTGTTTGTGATAAATGTGAATATGGAGCAAATGTTGAAGTTTTTCTTAATATGGATCAGCTTGATGAAGATTTCGATGCAAACTCTATTACAGACATTAAAGAGGTCAAAGGTGATGATAAATGTCCAGAGTGTAATGGAAAACTGAGTTTGACTAAAGGTATCGAAGTGGGACATATCTTTAAGCTAGGTACTACTTACTCAGATGCACTTAAAGCGAAGTACTTAGACGAAAACGGAAAAGCTCAGTCTTTTATTATGGGTACCTACGGTATGGGTGTATCTCGCTTAGTTGCAGCAGTGATAGAACAGCATCATGATGAGTTTGGTTGTATTTGGACAAAAGCAACTGCTCCATATAGTATCAACATCATGGTCTCTAACATAAAAAATGAAGCACAAAATACTTTAGGAGAAGAGCTTTATCTGAAACTTCTCGGTGAAAATGTAGAAGTTATGCTTGATGATAGAAAAGAGAGATTTGGTTTTAAGATGAAAGATGCTGAGTTAATTGGTTTCCCTTATACTGTTATAATTGGAAAAGAATTGGACAATGGTACAGTTGAGATTTATGAGAGAAAAACAAGAAAAAAGACAACGGTATTAGCAGGTGATATTTATGAGAGAATTATGGAGTTAGTTTAGATGATTTATTTTATAGTATATCTCTTTTTAGAAGTGCTTGTCTCTGTAAATATATCTTCTTATATTGGAGGATTTGCTACATTTTTAGAGATACTCCTGAGTGCAGGCTTAGGGATAACTATCTTGCTCAATTTCAAAGACTCTCTGCGTGAAAATTTAACGGCAGTTTCATATAGTTGTATTGATCTAGAGCAGTTTCAAAGGTTAAACCTTTTCACGCTCTTTGGTGCGATACTTTTAATCATCCCTGGTTTCATGACAGATATCATAGGTGGACTTATGCAGTTTAGTGTTTTTACAACCATGCTTGTCAATAGATATAACATGCGCTCTAAAAAATGCAATATGCCTCATTCAAATTCTCATACAGAAGTAAATTATACAAAGGAATCAGATGTTATTGATGTTGAAATCATTCATGATAGCACTACTACTAAGTAGTGCCTTACAAGCAAGTGTTACAAATAAAAAAGTAGAAGATTTTCTTCAGAGGTCTTTTTCTAAAAATCCAAATATCAAGTCTTTAACTGTTAAAGTTGCTACTAAAACAAGTATAAAAAAGATGAAAGGCTGGGATGCCTTTATTGTAGATATAATTGCAGTTGTCAAAAAAAACAATAGAAAAATCAAGCAAAAAATGATTTGGTTTTCTAATGGTCAAGTGATTACACAAGAACTTATAGATTTAAAAACAGGGGATTCTCTTAAAGGTTTAGTATCACCACCTTTTAAAGCGTCGTTTTATAAGAGAGAAAATCTTATCTATGGAGATGTAAATGCAAAACATAAGATTGCAATTTTTTCAGATCCTTTATGCCCATTTTGTAAATCTTATGTCCCTGGTGCGATAGAATATATGAAAAAGCAACCAAAGAAATTTGCTATATATTATTACCATTTTCCATTGCCATCATTGCATCCAGCTTCTGTTGAATTAGTAAAAGCTGCTTATGTTGCAGAGGCTCAAGGTAAAAAAGATGTAGTATTGAATCTTTACAAAGTGAAGTTAAAAAATGCAAGAGAGCGAGATGTGAAAAAAATACTCAGTGCATTTAATAGTACATTTCATACAAATATAACCCCTACGGAGATTCAATCAAAACAAGTGCAAGAGCGATACAAACACGATTTACAAATTGCCCAAGAGGTGATGGTTCAAGGTACTCCAACAGTATTTTTTGATGGTAAGGTCGATAAATCTAAGAAAAAATATCTTAAGGCTAAATAAGTATGACAACGATAACAATTGCTACAAGAGTCTCTGATTTAGCGCTTTGGCAAGCATATCATATAAAAGACAGAGTAGAAGCACAGTATCCAGAGGTTGAAGTTATTCTTAATAAGATAGTGAGTAATGGAGATAAGGTACTAGATAAGCCTTTAGCACTCATAGGTGGGAAAGGGCATTTTACCAAAGAACTTGAGGATGAAATGTTAGCTGGAAATGCTGATATGGCTGTACATTCACTTAAGGATGTACCTACTTATATTCCAGAGGGTTTAGAACTTCTTTCAGTCACACAAAGACAAGACCAAAGTGATGTTTTGTTATCTCATAAGTATAGCTCCCTTGAAAATTTACCAAAGGGTGCTGTAGTTGGGACTACCTCCCTTCGTCGTCGTATGCAACTATTACAAAAAAGACCTGATCTTCAAGTAAAAGATTTAAGAGGAAATGTAAATACTCGTTTGCGTAAACTTGAAGAGGGTCAATATGATGCTATTATACTTGCGTATATTGGTCTTTTTAGACTTGATTTACTTAAAGATATCCCTTTTACTCAAAAACTCTCTTTGGATATGATGATACCACCAATGGGTCAAGCTGCCCTTGGTATTGAGATTGTTCAAGGCAAAGATAAGCTACTTGAAATTGCAGAATTTTTAAAAGATGAGGACACTTTTATTTGTACTCAGATAGAAAGAGACTTTATCTCTAGTATTGGTGCAGGTTGTTCTGCTCCTGTTGCTTGTAATGCAGTAAAAAATGCAGATAAGATAACCTTTCGGGTGATGCTTGGTTTTGCTGATGGAACAAATGTAATGCAAGAGACAATAGTGATTGATGTGAAAGATTCTCAAGGTTTAGGGATAACTATCGCCAAAAAAATGATAGACAATGGTGCCTTAGAGTTACTCAAAAATGCTGAAACGGAAGCGTTCAAAGAGCAGATGCCACAAAGGCTTTAAAGATATAAATCTATGAAAAAAACAATTGAATTATTAAAAAAACATAACGAAGTTAAATTTATTGATGATGAATTAGATATTTATCTTGAAATACCACATCTGGCATACGCAGAGGTCAAGAAAAAAGATGGTGGAGATGCACTTGTTTTTACAAATGTTGTCGATAAAAAAACAGGTGTAGTGTTTGAAGAACCAGTTGTTATGAATGTTTTTTCCTCATATAAACGATGTGAAATTCTTTTTGGTCGCACTATCCAAAGTGTAGCAGATGAGATTACTAAGCTTTTACATATGAAGCCACCCTCAGGATTGGGACAAAAAATATCAATGGCAAAAGAGTTATTTTCTCTCAAAAATATTTTTCCTAAACGCCTCAAAGGTGAAGGTGCTTGTCAAGAAATCAAACTCTTAGATGAGGCTATAGATCTTTATAAACTACCAGTTCTTACCACTTGGGAACAAGATGGTGGTCCTTTTATCACTATGGGGCAAGTATATACCCAAAGTTTTGATGGGGAGATGGTAAACCTTGGAATGTATAGACTTCAAGTTTATGATAAAAACAAACTTGGTATGCACTGGCAGATACATAAAGATAGCTCACATTTTTTTGATCAGTATCAAAAAGCGGGCAAAAAGATGCCGGTTTCCATAGCTATTGGTGGCAATCCTCTTTATACTTGGTGTGCAACTGCACCTCTTCCTTATGGTGTTAATGAGTTGCTCATGTATGGTCTCATAACTAAAAAACCAGCACGACTAGTGAAGTCTCTTACTACCCCTTTATATATCCCTGAGGATGTTGATTATGTTATTGAGGGTTGGGTAGAGACAGAGAGTTTAAAAACAGAGGGACCTTTTGGTGATCATACTGGATACTATACTTTAAAAGAGGCTTATCCATTTATGAAGGTAAGTGCTATCACTATGAAAAAAGAGCGTGCATTTTTAGCAACTGTTGTTGGAAAGCCACCTCTCGAAGATAAATATATGGGTTGGGCAACTGGAAAGATATTTTTCCCACTTTTAAAAACTACTGCACCTGATCTTATAGATTATCATATGCCTGAAAATGCAGGTTTTCATAATCTCATAGTTGCAAAGATGAAACCTCTCTACAAAGGTCATGCAAAACAGTTTATGCACGCTTTTTGGGGTGTTGGACAGATGAGTTTTGTCAAGCATGCTATCTTTTTGGATGAAAATGCTCCAAAGTTAGAAAACTATGAAGCTTTAACTACTTATATTTTAAATAGGTTCTCACCAAAATCTATGTTTATTACAGAGGGCATCTTAGATGCTCTTGACCATTCTTCTCCAGAGGCTCTTGTCGGTGGTAAGTTAGGCATAGATGCAACTGTAGCACATAGGGTAGAAGCGCCACATCTTCTTGGAGATAAAGAGCTCTTTAGCCATGTCAAAGAGCTTATTCCTGATGCTGTTGGATTAGAACAATTTATGCGAAGAACAAAAAATCCTATTACAGTGATAAGCGTTGAAAAAACAAAAAGTGCAAAAGAATATTTTGATGCACTTGTAAGTTTAAGTAAAAATATCCGTATAGTTGTTTTTGTAGATGCAAAAAAGAATGATATAGAAAATTCCTATATGCTTCTTTGGCGTGTAAGCAACAACATAGATGCACTAAGAGATATTTATACTTCAGGATTAATGATTGGTGTAGATGGTACAAATAAAAATTTACTTGATAATTTTGATAGAGAATGGCCTGATGATGTTGAGTGTACAAGTTCAGTTGTAGAGTCATTAAAAAATCGTGGTATCTGGGATTTAGATGAAAAAAGCTATAAAAAGTATCAATTATAAATAACACTATTCAGATATAACGAAATTTTGTAAGATATAAGCTAAATATAATATTTACTAATGTACTATAGATGAATTAGTTTAAGGTTTTTAATGAAAAGAATAATTTTTATATTGGCGTCATTACTTTTATTTACACTTTCTTCGTCAGAGGCAGCTTTATACAAGGGACAAAGAGCATACTCAAAAGTATGTATAAAGTGCCATACTGATGGAGAAGCTTTTGTTTCCTCTTTCAACAAAAGAACATGGAAGAAGTATATGAGAAAAAAAGGCAAGAAGCTTGCTATAGTACATCTAAAATCTTCAAAGTTTAAAAAAGAAAAGAAATATTCTAAGTATAAAAAATATTTCAAGAGTAGAAAATATACCAGAACCGCAAAACACTTAAAGCAATTTTTTATAGAATACGCTAAAGATAGCGGTAATGTCCCCGCTTGTAACTAAACCTAAACTTTTTTCGCTAAAATACACAAAATAATTTACTTCACTAGGAAAACCAATGGAAAAAATGTGGTCAGGTCGCTTTAGTGCGAGTGCTTCAAGTTTATTAGATGAGTTTAATGCGTCTATAATGTATGATAGAGAGTTATATATAGAGGATATCGAAGGTTCATTAGCTCATGCAACTATGCTTGCTAAGCAGGAAATTTTAACTACAGAGGAACTCAAAGATATTGTCAATGGTTTAAATCAAATAAAATCAGAGATACAAAATGGTGAATTTACTTGGAATATTTCTGATGAAGATCTCCATATGGGTATTGAAAAAAGATTAACTACTCTTATTGGGGATGCTGGAAAAAAACTTCATACTGGTAGAAGTAGAAATGACCAGGTTGCAGTTGATTTTCGCCGCTGGACACTTAAGAAAAACATTACTATTGTGGATGCTCTTAAGAAACTGATGCAAGAGCTTTTAGTTGTAGCAAACAAACATACCAAGACACTCATCCCAGGTATGACACATCTCCAACATGCACAACCTACAAACTTTGGTTTTCACCTTGGTGCGTATCTCACAATGTTTAAGCGTGATATTGTAAGGTTTGAAGACTCTCATAAACGCAATAATATTTCTCCGCTAGGGTGTGCAGCACTTGCTGGAACACCTCATAACTTAGACCGCGATATGACAGCAGAACTTTTAGGTTTTGATAGTGTGAGCATAAACTGTCTTGATACAGTAAGCGATAGAGACTTTGCACTTGAGATTTTGTTCAATATCTCTACAATGATGATGCATATCTCTCGTTTAAGTGAAGAACTTGTAATGTGGTCCTCTTATGAGTTTGGATTTGTTGAACTCTCAGATGAATACTCAACGGGTAGTTCCATCATGCCACAAAAGAAAAACCCTGATGTACCAGAACTTCTTCGTGGAAAAACAGGTCGTGTTTATGGTTCACTTATGGGACTACTCACAGTAATGAAAGGTTTACCTCTTGCCTACAACAAAGATACACAAGAAGATAAAGAAGGGGTCTTTGATGCAGTAAAAACAGCAGAAATCTCTTTAGAAATACTGAGTGAAGCCATTAAAACTATGCAAGTCAAAGCAGACAATATGCAAGCAGCTTGTGCAGTAGGGCATCTCGCAGCAACAGACTTGGCTGATTACTTAGTGGAAAAATGCAATATACCCTTTCGTGAAGCACATTTCATTACAGGGCATGCAGTTGCAAAAAGTGAAGAGTTGAAAATTGATTTGAGTGATATTGATTTTAGTGAACTTAAAAAAATAGATGAAAGAATAAACGAAGATGTTATGGATTTTTTAGTTTTAAGAAACTCAATGAATGCAAGAAAATCAGCTGGCGGAACAGCGACTATAAGAACGAT
>WFMY01000261.1 GCA_015488855.1 Helicobacteraceae bacterium | reverse complement strand
TTAACACCAACATCAGAGTTTATATATGTAATAGGTAAAATATCTTCATCAGGTATCCCAGCAGCATTTAAAGCTTTTACAGAGTCATTAAACTGTAAAGAGTCTATCATGGATGCCATAGCACAACATGCGAGTTTTGGCATCACGACTCGTTTATTTGGAGAGAGAACTTTGACACTTTGTCCCATAAATCCTACACCACAAAACACGACGAACTCAGCATCATCAGCCTTTGTCTTCATGGCAAGTTCAAGTGAATCTCCTGTAATATCACCCATCTCAAAAACTTCATCTCTTTGATAAAAGTGTGCAACCACAGTTACACTTAACTTTTTTTTGTATGCATCTATCTTTTGTATTAATTCTTCATTTGTAAATTGCAAAAACTATCCTTGTCAAAAAAATCTACTATTTTATATTAGTACGACATTATATCAATAATTCATTACCATTGAAACTTAATTCAATTTTCTTGATTAAGGTCAAATACTATTAGATAGATTTTAATTATAATTTTCATAAATAAATATTATAAGGTGAAGAAATGAGATTTTTTACTATTTGGATTTTTGCACTACTAACTTTCTCAGCACAAGTTTTTGCAGAAGATAACTTACAAGAGATGGTAGATAAAAACTGTGGAGCCTGTCATCTTACAGGTCAAGTTTCTAAAGAGAAACTAGAGCGTATGTCAGCACCACCAATGTGGGGTATAGCAAAAAAAATAAAAACATATATCCAAGGAGAACAAAAACAAATTAATTTTATGGTTAATTTTGTACTCAACCCAGAACCTAAAAAAATGCTCTTTCCACAAGAGACAATAAAAAGATTTGGTTATATGCCATCACAAAAAGAGGCTATAAGTAAAGTTGACTTACAAGCTATTTCAAAGTACCTTCTTACGAAACACTATTAAAGTTTTATAGATTTGTAATCATTTATAAAGTATAATGCCAATACTTTTCAAATAGGAACTTACATAAAAATGGAATTTTTAAACAATATAAATGTAGAATTTTTTATACTCGCTTACTTAGTTGGTGGCATCCCTTTTGGTCTTTTGCTTGCAAAAAACTTTGCAGGCGTTGATATTAAAGAGAGTGGAAGTGGTAGCATCGGAGCTACAAATGTACTTCGTGTTGTCAAAGAAACGAATCCAGCACTCGCAAAAAAACTTGGTGCAGCAACTTTAGCGCTAGATGCATTTAAAGGTATATTTGTTTTATCTGTAGCGTACTTTGTTGGAGTCAGTGAAGCAACCTTATGGGGGATTGCTGTTCTTGGGGTAGTTGGACATTGTTTCTCACCTTATCTTGGATTTGAAGGCGGCAAAGGTGTTGCAACAGGGATGGGTGTCATGATGTTTATGCTTCCAATAGAGACTCTTATCGCTCTTGTCGTATGGGCACTTGGAGCAAAATTTATCCGTATCTCATCACTCTCATCACTTACCGCACTTCTTGCACTTGTCATTGCCAGTTTTATACTTAAACCAGAGATGGCACATGCCCCTGTACTTCTCATAGCATTTATCCTTTTTTATAAACATATACCAAATATTATCCGTTTATTAAAAGGTAAAGAAAAAAGAGTAGTTTAACCTCTCATGACTATTCATATAGAAGATTTAAAATTTCAATGCATCATTGGAATTTTAGATTTTGAGAGAACTACACCCCAAGATCTTATCGTGAATTTTTCATGTGAATATATCTACAAAGATAGATTCATAAACTATGTGGATATAGTTGATTTGATTAAAAATTCCATGATAACTCATAAATTTATTCTTTTAGAAGATGCAATTTTAAGTTTAAAATCAGAAATTATAAAAAAATTTCCTCTCATTAATTCATATACTCTAAAACTCTCCAAACCCTCTATTTTAGATGATTGTACAGTTTCTTTGAGTGATAAATTTATTTGCTTATCTTAATTTAGAGTTAAAGAATTATTAAAAATAATTGAAAAGAACTTTAAATAAACCTAAAATTATGCTATAATTCCGCCAAAATTATCACTTATAGGAAAGACATAGTATGCGTATATTAATTATTGAAGACGAAGTTACTTTAAACAAAATGCTTGCCGAGGGACTCAAAGAGTTTGGTTACCAAAGCGATGTTACAGAGACTCTAAAAGATGGTGAATACTATCTTGATATTCGTAACTATGACTTAGTATTAATGGACTGGATGCTTCCAGATGGAAACTCAGTTGATATCATTGGGGATATAAAAACTAATACTCCAAAAACAGTAGTAGTGGTTCTCTCAGCGAGAGATGATAATGAGAGTGAGATAGAAGCACTTAAGGCTGGTGCAGATGATTACATCCGTAAACCATTTGACTTTGATGTTTTAGCTGCTCGTCTTGAGGCTCGTTTGAGATTTGGTGGAAGCAACATCATCGAAATCGAAGATTTAACCATCAACCCTGAAGAGGAAAAGATCACATATAAGGAGCAAGATATTGAACTTAAGGGGAAACCTTTTGAAGTATTGACTCACCTAGCTCGTCACCGTGATCAAATTGTCTCCAAAGAGCAACTTCTTGATGCTATCTGGGAAGAACCAGAACTCGTTACTCCAAATGTTATCGAAGTAGCTATCAACCAGATTCGACAAAAAATGGATAAACCATTGGGTATTACTACTATTGAGACAGTTCGTCGTCGTGGTTACCGTTTTTGCTTTCCAAAAGAGATTTAATCTCTCATCATTAGGAGTCAAAGAGTAGTCATTCTTTGACTCTGTTTC
Organism: Helicobacteraceae bacterium; assembly: GCA_015488855.1. Classification (GTDB taxonomy): domain Bacteria; phylum Campylobacterota; class Campylobacteria; order Campylobacterales; family Sulfurimonadaceae; genus Sulfurimonas. Next base: position 5,881 of record WFMY01000261.1, on the reverse strand, counting down.
ACCCATCAACTCCTTACACTTCAAATATACAATAAAATCTTATAAAAGGCAATTTTATTTATGTTTTCTAACTCAATCAGAAGAAATTTTATAGTCCAACTCATCATAGCATCTGCGATACTTATCTTTATCTTTTCCTCCTTTTTATACTTTTATGTTGAAAAATCAATCTATGATGAGAAAAGAGAGGAGTTAATGGTGTATGCAAAAAATATTGCTAATAATAAATCTATTACTGAACTTTTTGTTGAAGACTCAAGTGCATACCTCAATCTAAGTGTCGAAGTAATCTATCTACAACATGAACGAACGGGTGTAGATCTGTATGAAGGCACAATAAATGAGCATACATTTTTAACACTTATCTATCCATTTAATTTAGATAACCTGAGTTATCTTAAAGTTTCAAAAGAGATAACACCAACAAAAAAACTTTTAAGTAAAATCCTCCGCTATATCATCATGATAAATATAGTAGGTTTTGGTTTAGTCATCATCTATGCAATTACCCTTTCTAAGATGTTGGTAATCCCTATCAATACTCTTACAAGAAAACTCTCAAATATGAATGAACACCTTATCAAACCAGTAATTATAGAAGAACTTCCTCAGGAGTTTGAGTCTTTAGGAGAGACTATTAATCACCTTATTGCTCGTATCCAAAACTATGTGAAATACCAAAAAGAACTTTTTATAGGGACGGCACATGAGCTTAAAACTCCCCTTGCAGTCATCAAACTAAAAAACCAAGTTACCCTCATAAAAAAGAGAGAGGCTGAGACCTACATAGAAGCACTGGAAGTAACAAACCGTACTGTAGATGAGATGAATGTGGTTGTCTCAAATATCTTAAATATTGGCAGACAAGAGGGCGCACAACTCCATAAACCAGAAGAGATAGATGTGATAGCATTTTTAAATCAAAAAGCAGATGACTTTACACTACTTGCAACCCATGAGGGTAAAGAACTTCATATAGATTTTCAACCAAAAGCTTTTATGGCTACACTTCAAGTAGATCTACTCAATCAAATCATTCAAAACTTTTTACAAAATGCTCTTAAATTTACCCCAAAAGATCAGAATGTCTATATAGAAAGTTACCAAGATGATGTAGGTTTACTCATCCAAGTGATTGATGAGGGTTGCGGAATAGATGAAACAGCTGATCTCTTTGCTCCATTTAATAGACAAGGCAATAAAAGCGGCGTAGGACTTGGCCTTTTTTTAGCGAAAAATGGTGCAGATGCTCTTGGAGCAAAGATAAGTATTAAAAATAGACAGGATGGAATAAGCGGAACAGTTGCATCATTACAAATCAATTCTAAATTATCTTGCGTATTGCCAAGAAAATGATAATTTAAAAAAAAATAAAGCATTATTTGGGTATAAATCTGCTATAAAAATTTTAAACAATATTTTAGAAAATATAAGGTTAACCAATGGCACTTTTAATAAATGATGAATGTATCGCTTGTGATGCTTGTAGGGAAGAATGTCCTACTGCAGCTATAGAAGAAGGTGACCCTATATACTATATAGACCCTGATAGATGCATAGAATGTGTAACAGTATATGATGAACCAGCATGTATCTCTGTTTGTCCCATTGATTGTATAGTCCTTGATAAAGACAATGTAGAATCAATTACAGAGCTTCAATTTAAGTATAAAACGATTTTAGCAGAAGTAGAATAAAACTTGTCCAAGCGAACAGCTATCATAGATATCGGTTCAAACTCAGTGAGCATGGTTATCTATGAAAAAACTTCCCGCTTTGCTTTTAATCTCATTTACGAATCCAAATCTAAAGTGCGTCTTAGCCAAGATGCCTATAAAAATGACGAAAATCTTCAAAAGATTCCCATGCAAAGGACTTTTGATGCACTCAGTGACTATATGAAAGTTATTGCTTCGCTTAAAGCAAAAAAAACTTTATGCGTAGCTACATCCGCACTTAGAGATGCACCCAATAAAAAAGAGTTTCTTAAAAAAGTAAGTGATAAGCTTGGTCTTAAGATAAAGATAATAGATGGTCAAAAGGAAGCATACCTTGGGGGTATAGCCTGTGCAAATTTATTGCCGACTCAAGAGAATGCACTCACCATTGATATTGGTGGAGGCTCTACAGAGTTTGCTTTTATCAATCAAAAGAATATTGAAGAAACTATCTCACTAAATTTGGGAACACTAAGACTTAAAGAACTTTTTTTTGATAATGCTAATGAAAAGGAAGCTATAAAATATATAGATGAAAAACTTCAAAAACTCAATACAATAACAAGTAATAAGTTAGTGGGTATAGGTGGAACGATGAGAGCCCTCTCTACAGCTATTATGCAAGAGGTGGATTTTCCCCTCATTAAACTTCATGCTTTTGAGAGTGACGCAAAAAGATACAAAAATTTTATAGATAAAATATTGGTTGCCGATGAGAAAGAACTTCTTAAATTGGGCATCAAAGAAAATAGACTTGATGTCATTAAAACAGGATCAATCATTCTTCAAAGAGTGATAAAAAAACTCTCTATCTCTGAGATAATCACAAGTGGTGTTGGGGTAAAAGAAGGACTCTATCTCTCAGATCTACTTAGACATGCCAAGGACAAGCTTCCAGCCAACTATAATCCCTCTGTGCGTAACATATTAGATCTCTATGTTGATGATAAAAACTATTCAAACAATCTTTCAAAACTATCAAAAATACTTTTTGATTTACTCCAAGACAAATTACACCTTGCTACAGAGCATAGAGCATCATTATCGACAGGTGCATTACTCTATCCTGCAGGGTCAAGTATTCATCAATTTTCTCTTAACAAACACAGCTATTACCTACTTCAAAGCAGCCTAGAGTATGGTTTTACTCAAAAGCAGATTGTTCTAATCTCTACTCTTGTACGATATGCTAAAAGAAAGTTACCCTCACAGATGCATGTGGATAAATATGCAATTTTATTACCTAAAAGAGAGACGCTCGATGCTCTGAGTTATATACTCTCATTGAGCATAGCACTGCTCAGTCATCGACCTAGAAATATCGACTTTACACTTACACTCAAAGACAACACCATACATGTGACAACCAAGGATAAGCTTTACCTTACCCAAGAAGCAATTAAGACTCTTGAACCACTTAAAAATCTTTGGGTTAAACTCCTACAAGTTTAAAATCTTTGCCCCATAGTAAATGCAAAGTGTGCAGTTCTATCACCCGGTTGGGCATTTAAAGGTTTTGCAAACATAAGTTGAATAGGACCTACAGGAGAGAACCATTCTATCCCTGCACCATAACCACCACGAGATATCTCAGTTAACACATCATCACCTATAAAGCCCCAATCTAAAAAGGTAACAATACGCATCCTAGCTTTAGGAACAAGAGGCATAGAAAGTTCTATCGAGTTTGAAAAAGTCTGTTTACCACCTACGCGTCTTTTAGTTCCATTAGTTTGCGCAATAGAGGGCGACAAAGAATATGACTGATAACCACGGACAGAACCCAATCCACCCATATAAAATCTCTCAGCAACAGGCAGATAACCTGTATCAGCTGCAAAATTATATCTTGCTTTGTACCTTATGATTGCATCAAAATTAAGGAACTCTTCCAAACCTTTATAAGCACCAAATTTTGTTCTTGATTTGAAAAAATTAGCATTTGCACCAAGTCCTGACTTCTGAAAACTTTGAGAAATTGCAAAACCTTTTCGAGGGAGATAAAAATCATCAGTATTATCAAACTTAGTACTCATTGTTACCGAACTTTTAGCATAGGATTGAAAAAAGAAACCACTACCATTATATTGAAAACCAGGTTTTAAATCATAAGCATTTCTAGAATAACCATAGCCTAAATATCCAGATATATGTCTGGAAAATCTATGTCCAGAACCAATACTTATACCTTCGCTCTTAACAGTATAATAATTATAGACATAAGAAGAGTGATGGACAGAAAAGTTACCACTAAAATCACTATCATTTAAACGATTGTTTGAAATATTGAAAGAGTAGTTCTTTGTTTTTTGAGACTTTTGTGCTTTGATACCTACATTGATCCCTGAACCCCAAACATTTCTATCGTTGACTGCAACACTTAAAAGTAAACCTCCATAAGAGCCGTAACCACCACCAACCTGTACATTTCCAGTAGGGGCTTCTTTAACTTTCACTACAAGGTCCATTGTTTCGTTATTTATGCGTTTTTCTTCTATGGTTTGACCAGTGAAAAAACCTAAGCGTCCAAGCGCGTTTCGCGAATCTGTCAAATCTGAGAGGGAGTACATATCTCCCGGTCCAAGATAAAGTTCACGACGGATAATTCTATCGAGTGTTCTTGTATTTCCCGAGATAAGTACATTTCTGATTTTTACTTTATTGCCTGGCATGATTCTGTAAACAACTTCAACTGTTTTATCTTTTTCATTTTTTTTAAGATCAGGAACAACCTGAACAAAAGCATAACTCAAATCTGCAATAAGTGTTTTAATCCTTTGTGAGTCTTCACGAAAGGTTTTGATGTTGAAAGGTTTGTTTTTTACAAGTGTGATAACCTCCCTTATCTTTGCTTGGCTTATCACTTCTTTTGTTTGGTAAAGGGTAATTTTATTAACAGTATAAGGTTCACCCTCTTTTATTTGGTAACTAATAGAGGCGGTGTAGTCATTAAAATCTACTTTAACAAAAGGAGAGTTTACTTTTGCATCCAAATACCCATACTGCATATAATAATCACGGATACGAAGATGGTCGTAAGAGATACCTTGTAAATTCAATTTTCCATTATTACGACCAAAGAACCAACCCATCCACTGGGCTTCTTTATTTGCTATAACAGTATTAAAATCTGAGGGGTTCAAACCTTTTACACCACTATAGTCTAGTTTTGTAATGATGATTTTTTCCCCTTCATTGATAGCAAAAATAATTTTTATACTACCGTTATCAAGATACTTTTTTTTTATCTCTACTACAGAGTCTATTTTTCCATCTTGAGAGATCGCTTCTATAATTCTTTTTTTTGCAGCTTCAAGTTTTTTTTCATCATAAAGTGTACCCCGTTTGATACGGATAACATTATCTTTAAACTCTTTATCGCTATCTTTATAACCTTCTACTTCTATCTTAGAGATAAGTGCTTTTTCTACAAAAATAAAAGTAAGTACATCATCAGTTACATCAGCTTTTATATCCTTAAAGTAGCCTTGTTTAAAATACTTTTTAATTGCTTTATCAATATCTTCATCACTAACATCAGCACCTGTATCAAATTTTAACATTCTTAATGCTACTGACTTAGAGATATGAACGACACCTTTATACTCAATCTTATTTATTATTCTTGCAAATATATTTGTTGTTAAAAAAATTAGCACGATAGCTAAAAGTAATCTCATTACAATCCATTATTTATAAAATAAAGAGAGATTTTACCTAATAGGAGGTTAATTTTTGGTAAACTTTCAATAATTTAATTATATAGGTAAATTTTTTATATGAATGTAGCAATAATAGGACTAGGGCTGATGGGTGGTTCATTAGCTCTAAGTCTCAAAAAACTTGATTTTATAGAACAAATAGTTGGTTTTGACCACAGCAAAGAGCATCAAAAGCAGGCGCTAAAACTTGGTTTAGTTGATACAATAATAAAGCATCAAGAGTTAAAAAAGAGTGATGTAATCTTCCTAGCTATCCCTGTTGATGGAATTATTGAAGTGATCTCAACACTTACTGATATAGCAAAAGAGACTACTATTATAGATTTAGGCGGTACAAAAGCAAAGATTGTAAACTCAATCCCAAAACATATAAGAGAAAACTTTGTAGCAGCGCACCCAATGACTGGTACCGAAAACTTTGGTCCAAGTGCAGCTATAGGG
>WFMY01000260.1 GCA_015488855.1 Helicobacteraceae bacterium | reverse complement strand
TTGGTAAAAAAAGGTGATACTTTAGAGTCAATCTCAAGAGCACATAAAGTGACAGTTAGAAATATTCAATATCATAATCGTCTCAGAGGTACTAAAATCAAAATTGGTGAAAGATTGAGAATATATGAATAAACAAAATTACTTTATTGTAGTTTTATCGATAGTCTTACTGAGTGGTTGTAGTACAAGAGGAATAAAAGTGTACTCTAACTATAAGTCGCAGCAATCCTACTCGCATGACTCAAGCAGATACAATAATAAAGTAAGCAAGAAGACCTACTCTCATCCAACGATGAAGCCTTATGTTGTCAGAGGTATCAAATACTATCCTACGGTTGTAAATGTAGGGGATGAATTTAGTGGAATTGCAAGTTGGTATGGTCCAGATTTCCACGGAAAACTTACTTCAAATGGAGAAACATACAATATGTATGAGATGACAGCTGCTCATAAAACACTTCCTATGAATACTATTGTCAAAGTAACAAACAGATCCAATGGTCTGTCTACAATTGTAAGGATTAATGACAGAGGACCCTTTGTTGCAACTAGGATTATAGATCTCTCTAATGCTGCAGCACGCAAAATAAATATGGTAGGTAAAGGAACTGCTCCTGTCACAATAGAGGTCTTAGGATTTGAATCTAAAGGTGCTAAGAAAATCTCAAGTACAAAGCACTTAAGAACGAAACCGCAAGACACTCAAAAGGCAGCATTTGCCTTACAAATAGGTTCTTTTTCTAGTTTTGAGGGAGCGCTGCAAACACAACAACAGTATGATAAGCTAGATGGTTATAGCACTATGATTAAAGATGTAGATAATGGTGGTTTACGGATGTTTAAAGTTTGGCTCGGTGGTTTTAAAAGTGAAAAAGAGGCGAGGGACTATAAGTCAACAAGTATATTTCAAAATTCATTTATTGTAAGGGATAATTAGATGCTAACTAAAACAAGAAAAACTAAAGAAACAGATATAAAGATATCACTCAATCTTTATGGTGAGGGAAAGTCTCATATAGAAACAGGAGTAGGGTTCTTAGATCACATGCTTGAGAGTTTTGCTAAGCACTCCCTGATTGATTTAGATATCAAATGTGTTGGAGATACTCATATAGATGATCACCATTCAGTTGAAGATGTTGGAATTGTGCTTGGTGCACTACTTAATGAGGCTATCTATCCAGCGAAGTCTATAGAAAGATTTGCTAGTGCAAGTATAGTTATGGACGAAGCATGTGTAGAGTGTGACTTAGATCTTAGTAATAGACCTTTTTTGTATTATTCGCTTAGTCTATTTGGAAAAGTGGGACAGTTTGATACAGAGCTTACAGAAGAATTTTTTAGAGCGTTGATTTTAAATGCAGGGATTAGTGCTCATGTAGTACAAAAAAGAGGCTCAAATAAGCACCATATTATTGAAGCAGCATTTAAGTCTGTAGCAGTTGGCATAAGACGCGCAATACAAAAGAATGAGCGTGTCGGTATCCCAAGTACAAAAGATGTTTTATGATTAAACTGCTGGTCTTAGATGTAGATGGTTGTCTTACTGATGGCTCGTTAGTTTATGATGCCAATGGAGTAGAGTCAAAATCTTTTAATGTTAAAGATGGTCTTGGGATAAGTACTTGGCTAAAAATAGGTAATGAGATAGCTATTATTACAGGAAAAAGTTCCCCAATGGTAAAAAAAAGAGCGACGGAATTAGGCATTAGCCATATATACCAAGGTATTAAAGATAAGAAATCTACTTTAAGCGAATTGATCCAGTCTCTTGAGATTAGACCTTACGAAGTTGGTGCTATAGGTGATGACCTCAATGATTATGGGATGCTACACAGTGCAGGACGAAGTTTTACCCCTAGTGATGGTGTGCTAGTAATACAAGATCTTGTTGACACAGTCTTAAAAGCAAAAGGTGGTGATGGAGCGATACGAGAGATGATAGATATCCTCGTAAAAGAAAATGATCAAACTGAACAGTTTATAAGTATGTGGCGATGAATATAAATTATTTTTTCTCTTTTATCTTTCTCTCATTAATAATGATTTATATTTTTTTTGATCCGATGGAGATAAAACAAATGGATTCTAAAGAGATACCTTTGTTTAGTTTAGATAAATTTACTCTTCATGAGTTGGACACCAATGGTTTGATAACTTTAATGAATGGTTCAAAAGCTAAAAGATACTCAGATAGGTATGATGTAAGCAATATTGACTATACTGACAACTCTAAAGAGTTTACTTCAAACATGAAAGCAAAGCATGGTTTATACAAGAAAGAGATAGTTTATTTAAATGGAGATGTTTTTTTTACTAGAGTTGATGGATTAAGATACTTTTCCCAAAAAGCGGTGTATAATAAAAAAAAAGAAATAGCTTTAAGTGATGTTGATTATGTAGCGTCAATGGGGATGAGTCAACTTTCAGGAAGTACTCTTGAGGTTGACAATAAAAATAATACAATGAAATCAAAAAATATATATGCAATATATAACTTTAAAGAGAATCCATGAAAATATTTATACTCATACTGCTTACTTTAGCACTCCATTCACAAGAATTAAAAATAAAAGCAAAAACTTTTGATAGTGATCAAAAAAAAGGGATATCTGTCTTTAAAGGTAATGTAAATATCATAAAAGAAAATGATGAGCTTAATGCATCTAAAGTTATCGTATACACAGATCAAAATCAACAGCCTACTAAGTTTATAGCTGAGGGAAATGTTTCTTTTGTGATTTCAACGCAAGATGGTGCTTCTTATAGAGGTGAGGCACAAAAAACCATTTACATACCAAAAACAAAAGAGTATTTTTTCTACAAAGATGTTCATTTAAAACAAATTGGTGAAAATAAAGAGATTATTGGTGATGAAGTGGTTCTTCAATCCATAGATGGAAAAGCTTATGCAAAAAGTAAGTCTTCAAAGCCTGTTATAATGATTTTTGATCTAGAAGAGGAGAAGAAAGATGATTGACATAGTTGCATCAAAATTTATAATTTCTGCACCAAATATTAAAATGGCGCCACTTTCACAAGAACAAGATGAGATAGTGTTTATGGCTAGATCGAATGTTGGTAAAAGCTCACTCCTTAATGCTCTGACAAATCATAAAGGGCTTGCAAAAGTCTCTTCTTCCCCAGGAAAAACAAGATTAATTAACTATTTCGATGTAACTTTGATGAATAGAGAAGATTCCAGCAAAATTAATGCAAAATTTGTTGACTTACCGGGCTTTGGATATGCAAAAGTTTCTAAAAGTATTAAAAGTGATTGGGAAAAAAATTTAACAGACTACATAGAACAAAGACAAAATATAAAAATATTTATTCATCTTATAGATTGTAGACATCCTTATTTGGACATAGATAAGTCTGTAAGTGATTTTTTATTAGAAAGCATGGATAAATCACAATTTATCCTTCAAGTTTTTACAAAAATTGATAAGTTAAATCAAAAAGAGCAAAGTAAACTTCGCAAAGAGTTTCCATCGGCTATTATGCTTTCTAGTTCTAAAAAACGAGGTTTACAAAAAGTAAATAAAATCATATACGATGTACTGAATGAAAATTAAATTTATAAAAGCTAAGCTTAGCGATATCTCTCGCATGCAAAAACTAGTTGCACCAGAAGTTGAATCAGGGATAATTCTTATTAGAAACGATGATGAGATTGCTACGAATATTCGTTCCTATATGCTGGCTATTGGGGAGAATGAACTCTTGGGTTTTTGTGCTTTACATATTCATGCACCCTCTTTAGCTGAGATTCGATCACTGATAGTAAAAGAAGATAAAAGAGGTTTAAAGATAGGTGAAGGTCTAGTCAAAAGTGTCCTTGAAGAGGGTAAAGCCTTAGGTTTACAAAAAGTGCTAGCTCTTACCTATAGACAGTCTTTTTTTGAGCGCCTTGATTTTATAGAAATTTCTAAAGAGTCCCTCCCAGAGCATAAGATCTGGGCTGATTGTATCAAATGTAAACATTTTCCAGTATGCAACGAAGTCTCACTCATAAAAAATCTTTAACTCTATTTTTATATGTAGCACTTTTTGTTATGTATGAAAGTTTGAGTAGTATCTATCTCTTTTTGCCTCCACTTTTTGGTGTACTTTTTTTATTATTTATTAATTCGCTTGATAATGAGGACTCATTAGCTACCTTTTTGATTATATTTTGTATAGTTATTTTTGAGTCTGAACAGGGTTATCCTATCTTCAGCGCTGTGATTTATTTTGTATTCATTTACAAACTTGTGTTGCCAAAGATTATGCAGAATTTTTCTTGTCCACCCTGCGTTAAAATATCAATTGTTTTATTGGCTTATTTAGGTTTTTATTTTTTTAACTATATACTAAGTAATATCTTTTTAACACCCATGCCATTTATAAATTATTATGTTATCTATTATATAATTTTAGAATTTTTTATTGTGAGTGTTTTATGAAAATTAAATTTATTTTAGTTGCTTTTACAATGATGTGGTTAGCCCTCATCACAAGAGTTTTTTTCTTAGCTATTGAATCAAATACTTATTATGAAAAACTTTCACTTAACAATACAATCAAAATAGAAAAAATAGCACCCGTGCGTGGAGAGATTGAAGATGTAAAACATAGACCAATTGCCATTAATAAACTTGGATTTAAAATTCAACTAAGACCGCATTTGGCACACAAAAAAAATATGAAGATATTTAATGAAGAGATTTCAAAACTCACCTCTCTAATACCTGATTTAGATAGAGAAGAAATAATCAAAAAATATAAAAAGCATGATTCTTATTATAATCATGATTTTATAAATATCGTTGATTTCATCTCTTATGAAAAAATTATGCCCATCTATACAATCTTAAATTTACGAAAAAATATAAAAATTCTTCCTGCACCCAAAAGATACTACCCTTATGGGAAAATTGCCGCACACACCATTGGTTATGTGTCACGAGCAAATTCTAAAGATATTCGTAAAGACAAGATACTTAAACTTATTGGTTATGTTGGTAAAAGTGGTGTTGAAAAATATTACAATACCTATTTGCAAGGTGATGCTGGTCAAAAAAAGATAAAAGTGAATGCTAATAACCAGCAAATTGAAGAACTTTCTTATTCAAGTGCGAAAGAGGATAGAAAACTTATACTTAATATTGATATAGAGTTGCAAAAATATATATCTTCCTTATTTGTAAAAAAGACAGGAGTAGTTATTGTTATGCGGGTTGATGGAGCAATACTCTCAGCGAGTAGTTTCCCAGAATATAGCTTAAATACTTTTGTATCTGGTGTATCTCATGATGTATGGAGGAAGCTCTCAACAAGTCTAGATAAGCCTTTTACAAATAAAATTATTCATGGTCTGTATCCTCCGGGGTCAACTATAAAACCAGGATTAGGACTTATCTACATCACTACGGAATTAAAACCATATTCAAGTGTGTATTGTACAGCCGAGATGCCACTTGGAAAACGAGTATTTAGATGTTGGAAAAAGGGCGGGCATCATAAAACTAGTATTGTAAAAGCTATCAGAGAGAGTTGTGATGATTATTTTTATAAAGGAAGCCTTAAAGTTGGGATTAAAAAGATGAGCGAGGGGCTTATGCGTTTTGGGTTAGGTAAAAAAACAGGTGTCGATCTACCAAACGAATTTATCGGAACTGTGCCTTCGAGAGAGTGGAAGATGAGAAAGTATAATCGCTCTTGGTATATAGGAGAAACAGTTAACACTTCCATAGGGCAAGGTGATTTTTTAGTTACACCTATGCAGATGGCTCAATTTACTGCCTTGATAGCTACAAAAAAACTGCCAAAACCTTATATTGCGAAGCAGATAGGAGATGAAGTTGTTAAGCCAAGCTTTACAGATGTTTTAACACCACTTGAAAAAAAAAGAATTCCAATCATTCAAAAAGCTATGTATGAAGTTTGTAATCATCCAAAAGGAACAGCTACGCATTATATTAGTTCAAAAGTGCGTATAGCTGGAAAGACTGGAACAGCACAAGTTATTGGGATTATGCAAGATATCAAACATAGGGTGCTTGAACACGATATGGAGTATTATACACGCTCACACGCTTGGTTTTCAACTTATGGTCCTTACAAAAATCCACAGTATGTCGTTTTAGCTATGGTTGAACATGGTGGGCATGGTGGTGCAGCTGCTGGTTATATTGTATCAAGGATATATGATAAACTTTTAGAGTTGAAGTATATAAAATAACTGATGTTACAATTTTAAATATAAATTTTGCTATGTGAGAAACCTTAGAGTCAGTTTTATCTAAATAGAGGTATATTTAGTGTAGAATTTCAAAAATAAGTTAAATAAAGGTCATATATGGCAACCATTGGAATGAGTGATATTAAGAAAAATGTTCGTTTAATTGTAGGTGAAGTACCTTGTAAAATTGTAGAGTTTCAGCATGTAAAACCAGGAAAAGGCGCAGCCTTTGTCCGTATGAAAGCCAAAAGCTATCTCAATGGTAAAGTGGTTGAGAAAACTGTCCACGCGGGAGATAAGTTTGAAATTCCAGAGATCACATACTCTACTATGCAGTACCTTTATGATGATGGTGATATGTACCAGTTTATGGACACAGAGACTTATGATCAGATAGGTCTTACTTATGAGCAGTGTGATGAAGCTTCAAAGTGGCTCAAAGATGGTATCAATGTGGAGATTATCTTTTATAAGGGTAAAGCTATCTCAGTTGCTGCACCAGAGTTTATGGAACTTGTAGTTACCGATACTCCTCCAAACTTCAAGGGTGATACTTCAAGTGGAAGTAAAAAACCAGCTACACTTGAAACAGGTGCTGTTGTACAAGTACCATATCATGTATTAGTAGATGATCTAGTCAAAGTAAATACTGTAGATTGTGAATTTTTAGGTAAAGTAAAATAAGCTTATAAAGAGAAAGTTAGCATAGTTTCACTATAATAAATAAAATAATTTTAACTAGGTAACTTTTATATGAGCGCACAACCATTTACTCACCTACATTTACATACAGAATACTCTCTTTTAGATGGAGCAAACAAACTAACAAATTTAGTTAAACAAGTTAAGAAATTAGGCATGACTTCGGTGGCTATGACTGACCACGGAAATATGTTTGGTGCTATTGATTTTTACCATCAGATGAAGGCAGCGGATATCAAGCCTATCATTGGAATGGAAGGTTACATCCATAATGGTGAGACCCTTGGCGATAAATCAACCAAACAAAGATTTCACATCTGCTTATTTGCGAAAAATAAGATAGGCTATGAAAATCTCATGTACCTCTCTTCTAAAGCATTTATTGAGGGGATGTATTATTTCCCTCGTATCAATAAAAATTCTCTCCGTGAACATAGTGAGGGGCTCATCTGCAGCTCGGCTTGTTTACAAGGGGAAGTTAACTGGCACTTAAACCTTCAAAATGAGCGAAATATAAAAAATGGAGCCTTGGGATACGATGGTGCATTAGCAGTTGCTCAGGAGTACAAAGATATCTTCGGAGATGACTTTTACTTAGAACTTATGCGTCATGGGATAGGGGATCAGCTTTTTATAGATGAGCAGATACTCAAAATCTCAAAAGAGTTAGATATCAAAGTTGTTGCAACAAACGATACACACTATACATTTCCAAATGATGCACAGTATCATGAAGCATTTATGTGCATCGGGATGAATAAACTTTTTGATGACCCAAATCGTATGCGTCACTCCGTGCATGAGTTTTATCTCAAAAGCCCAGAGCAAATGGCTTTGCTGTTTGCAGATATTCCAGAAGCGATTACACATACACAAGAGATAGTAGATAAGATAGAAGAATTTGTACCAGTTGTAAAATCTCCAACACCTCCAAACTTTAAGTTTACATTAGAGTATGCAAAAGAGGAGGGCTTAGATATTGACTTTGATGATGATCCTCCTATGTCTGGAGATGCAAGTGAAGAAGTAAAGAAAAAGCATATGTTAGCTGCCGATAAAAATGATGCTGCATACTTTGTTTATAAGTGTCGAGAGGGTTTAGCCAAGCGTTTAAAAATTGTCCCACAAGAGAGACATGAAGAGTATAAAGAACGATTAGAGTTTGAGATGGATATCATTAACTCTATGAAATTTCCCGGCTATATGATGATAGTTTGGGATTTTGTCAAAGTAGCAAAAGAGATGGATATCGCCGTTGGTCCCGGTCGTGGTTCAGCTGCAGGAAGCTTAGTGGCATATTCGTTAGAAATTACCGATATTGACCCTATGAAGTATGACTTACTATTTGAGCGTTTTTTGAACCCTGAACGGGTGAGTATGCCAGATATCGATATGGATTTTATGCAGGCTCGTCGTGGCGAGGTTATAGACTATGTAGTTGAAAAATATGGACGAAATCAAGTTGCACAGATTATCACTTTTGGGTCACTTCTTGCAAAAGGAGTTATCCGTGATGTGGCTCGAGTGCTTGATATGCCACTCTCTCAAGCTGATAAGATGGCAAAACTCATCCCCGATGAACTTGGTATCACTCTCAACGGGAAAGAAAAAAGGGGTGAGTACATAGATGGTGCTTACCAAAAAGAGCCAAAATTAGTTGAACTTGTAGAGAGTGACCCCTCTGCTAAGCGTGTCTGGGAGTTTGCTAAAAAACTTGAAGGTCTCAAGAGAAACTCTGGTATCCATGCTGCGGGCGTAGTTATCTCAAATGAAGAGTTGTGGAAAAAAACACCTATCTATAAGCCAGCAGGGGAAAATACCTTTGTCACGCAGTATTCACTAAACTATCTTGAAGATGTTGACCTTATTAAGTTTGACTTTCTTGGACTGAAAACACTCGATGTGATCCAAAATGCTACGAAGCTCATTAAGCGTCGATATGACAAAGATGTTGATTGGCATCAGATAGATGAAAATGACCCTAAAGTGTATGAGGTTATACAAACGGGTGATACAGTGGGGATGTTCCAGATAGAGTCTTCTGGTATGCAAGATTTGAACAAGCGTTTAAAACCAGATAGCTTTGAGGATTTGATTGCGGTATTGGCACTGTATAGACCAGGTCCTATGGAGTCAGGAATGCTTGATGATTTTATTGAGCGTAAGCATGGTCGTAAAAAAGTATTTTATCCTTTTGAAGAGGTGAGTTTTGACTTACTTAAAGATACTCTTGGTCCAACTTATGGGATGATTGTTTATCAAGAACAGGTTATGCAGATTGTTCAGATCATAGGTGGTATGAGCCTT
Organism: Helicobacteraceae bacterium; assembly: GCA_015488855.1. Lineage (GTDB taxonomy): Bacteria > Campylobacterota > Campylobacteria > Campylobacterales > Sulfurimonadaceae > Sulfurimonas. The sequence continues at coordinate 3,255 of WFMY01000260.1, read as the reverse complement.
GGTGGTGCAGATATTGTCCGTCGGGCGATGGGTAAGAAAAAAGTTGAAGAGATGGAAAAGTATAACAGACTTTTCTCAGAGGGCGCACAAAAACTTGGGCTTGACTATAAGTTAGCATCTGCACTTTTTGACCTAATAGAAAAGTTTGCTGGGTATGGTTTTAACAAGTCTCACTCTGCTGCGTATGCAATGGTTACTTTTCAAACTGCATGGTTAAAAACTTACTATCCAAATGAGTTTATGGCAGCCTTACTCACTTCAGATAAAGACAATACAGACAAAGTTGTCCGTTATATAGATGAAGTGAAGCGGATGGGGATAGAGCTTAGTCCCCCAGATATTAGTGACTCGCAGTTAGAGTTTTCAGCGATAAATAAAGATGGGCAAGAGACCATTCTATTTGGTCTTGGTGCCATAAAAGGGGTTGGTGAAGCGGCCATAGAAGCAATGCTAAAAGAAAGAGAAGAAAATGGCGACTATCTTTCACTGCAAGATTTTGTCAACAGAATTGAGCCATCAAAAGTCAACAAGCGTGTGATAGAATCGGCTGTCAAAGCAGGGGGCTTTGACAGATTTGGTTACTCAAGAAAAGCACTCCTAGATCAGATAGAACTCATAGTTGATACTGCAAAAAAATCGAGTGAAGCAAAGAAAAATGCAGTGGGAAGCCTTTTTGGAGATGATGATGAGATAACAACTGTTGAGTTAGTGCTCAATAACTCAGAAGAGTATGGACTTAAAGAGATTTTAGAGTTTGAAAAAGATACTTTAGGATTTTATGTAAGCGGACATCCGCTTGATGAATACCGAGAAAAGATAAGTGAACTCAACTATACGCTTTCTTCTGAGATAGAGGGTGTTAAAGATGATAGTTTTGTGGTGTTTATAGGAAAAGTTGAGAGCGTCGAGACAAAGATAAGCAAAAAAGGCAACCAATTTGGCATAGTTAATCTCATGGATTTTCATGGCAATGTCGAGATTATGCTTTTTTCAGACAAGTTAGAGCAACTCAAAGAGATGAACACTGATGAACCCATCGCTTTTAAGGCTAAGATAACACATACCGAGATGTTTACTCGCATAGGTGTTACAAAGATTATGACTCTAAGAGAAGCTGCAAAAGAGACTAAAAAAGTTAAAAAAGAGGTAAGGGAGATACCCGAAGAGCCTCTTTCTTTCTCCATAAAGCTTGATGAAAATACACAGATACTTGAAGAGCTTTACACCATCATCCGTCAACATCCAGGGGGACGAGAACTCAAACTTGTTATCACCTCAAAACTGCAAAATGTAGTGATAAACTCAGGCATAAGAGTAAACTCCTCTATCATCCAAGCCCTCGATGGTAATGTCAATGTGGATATAATATAAATGATAAATAAAAAGCTTCTCAATCAAGTTCTAAGATTTGAAAAAACACAGCCTGTCTTTAGTATAGTTAGAGATTTAAACGAGATGATTGTGAAGTATCAAGAGGAAAATAATTGCTATTTTTTTAGTGCAAAAAGGGGTCAGAAAGCTAGTGTACTAGACCGAGAGTTGTTTTTTAAGTTTGTATCAAGTGAACTTTTACATGGTAAAAAAGTGAGCTGTTTTGATGATGTAAAAAAAATTGTGCGTGCTGATACACGAGAAGATAATATCAAATATAGTGGTAATTCTAAGACAAATTATGTACGGGTATTTGACAATGTAGTGGTAGTAAAAAAAGCTGCTGAAGTAGCACAGCTCTTAGAGCATAAAGATTTACAAAATCTTGAGGAGATAGAGGGGTTCGTAGCAGTAGAAAATGGTGAGAGTTTTTTAAACATAGAGACCATAGCAGATAAGTTTAAGTATAAACATTTTATCTATCTTGGAGGCACAAGCAATAGTTTGACGAGAGAATTTTTAAAAGATAAAAGAGTGGAGTTCTTTTTAGATTTTGATATTGCTTCACTCAACATTTATGAAAGTTTTAGCTGCAAGGAGAAATCATATTTTATACCAGAAGATTTAGAGCGTCTTTTTTGTGAACATCCAAATACTGAGCTTTATAAAAATCAACTCAGTGTATTAAAAGAGAACTATAGTGATGATGTGAGTAATCTTGTGCATCTTATCAAAAAGTACAATACAGTAGTGGAACAAGAAGTCTACAGATGAAACACTTAGAGCTCTTAAAACTTGTTCATGACAATAAAGAACTCATAGATAAAGCGTATCGTGATGGTCGCATAGACTCTGTCAAAGAGGAGCTTAGTGATTCTTCTCTTTTTGTGAAGATAAGTGGCACTTACAAGCTCAATAAAAACTATCTTAACTTTGTGGATTCAGTATTGCAAAGGGTGGATTACAGCATTATTTTTGGGGATTATGAAAAAGAGTATAAAGAGCTTGTTAAAAATAAAAATCGCTTTTTAGAAAACAGAAATGCTCACTATAAAAACCAGCTCATTGAGCTCATAGAGAGTTTGTTTTTTAAGTTTTTAAATCGTGACCGTGAGATACAGGTACTTCTCTTGCGAGTTGAAAATGATACCTCACTAGATATAGATATACTGATACAAAATGCAAATGATATCCTTGAAAAGATTGATGAACTCATAGAAGCAAATACTAAGATAGGAAAACTCTTTCGTGAAGATCTCCGAGATATAGATGGGGAGATAGATGCATTGCTCTCAAGCATAAGTGTAGATATTTTAAAATATATCCAAAACATAGAGAGTTACATCAAGCAGATAAGTGCTTTTTTGATTCAGACTAAAAACAGACGACTCCAAAATAAAAAACTCTCAAAACTAGCCAATCAAATCTTAGATGAAAAGACACAAGAGCTTGATGAGTACCTCCTTTTACATAAAAAATATCTCTATCATACCATCGCTAAAAATCAAAGACACAGAGTGGTTACTTACCCAAGTTATAGAGATATTTATAAGGTAAACAAGGCTGCAAAAATTATCCTAGATGGTTTTGAAGTGAAGAAAAAGATAAAGTCTTCTACTATCAAGCCTCAACAAACACAAAAATTAGACATCATCAACATAGAAGAATTATTGAAAGATTTAGATGCATCAAAGTGTGATGATATTTTTGTATATATCTACAATCATAAAGAATTAGCGATATATGAGGGAGCAAAATTAAAAGAAGAAGCGTTTAAACTTTACTTGCAGATCACTACGCATGAAAAATTGCATTTTCAAGAAGAGTTTAATAAGTTCGGTATAAAGGTAGCAAGATGGGAATAGATGAAGTTTTTAAAGTCCT
>WFMY01000259.1 GCA_015488855.1 Helicobacteraceae bacterium | reverse complement strand
TATTTTTTAGATTTAATTTTAAATTATCTTAAAATACAACAATTTAACAGACTAAAGGACTAAAAGATGGCAATTATTATAAAAAATGTAGAAACTTTTTTTGAAAAATTTGAAAATAGTATTGAGAGATGGGCTATTAAGATTTTTTAGAAGACTTTTGCTCTCTTTCTTCATTCTCTTCTCGCAACAATTCTCTTTGTGCTGATTTATTTTTGTGGTATCCACCAAATATAAAAACCATAAATAAAACAAATAGAATCATCATTACGCTATCCATTATTGTACCCATCTATCTACCTTTAAAGTGTGTAAAATTTTGTCTAATTGCATCGTAAAGGACTATACCTGCGCTTATCGCTAAATTCAGGCTTCTTCCTTGGCTTGTCATTGGAATAGTAATATTTTGACTCTTGTATTTTTCTAAAATATTTTCTGGAATTCCCGCAGTTTCACTTCCAAAAAATATAAAATCCCCATCTTTAAACTTAGCTTCAAAATAGGGAGTATCTGTTTTAGTGGTTGCAAAATATGCATTATCTGTAATCTTATTTTGTTCAAAAAAATCATCTATTGATTCCCAAACTTTCAAATCAACTTTATCCCAATAATCAAGTCCTGCACGCCGTACAGCTTTTTCATCAATATCAAAAGCTATAGGTTTGATAATATGCAAAGTTACTCCAGCATTAACACACAATCTCCCTATTGCTCCTGTATTATTAGGAATCTGAGGATTTACTAGAACTAGATTAAAAGCCATTAGAAAATAACACTTTTATTGGCATAAACGAAGATTCTATCTTCAAGAGCAAGTTTAAGTGCATGAGAAAGAACTATTTTTTCAACATCTCTACCACTTTTTTGCATATCCTTCCAACTATAAGCATGATTGACATGGATAATCTCTTGAGAGATAATTGGTCCCTCATCAAGATTATTGTTGACAAAATGAGCTGTAGCACCGATAATCTTTACACCTCTGTCATAAGCTTGCTTATAAGGATTAGCACCTATAAATGCTGGTAAAAACGAATGATGTATATTGATAATTTTATTTTCGTAAGCTTCAATAAACCTAGGAGTAAGGATACGCATATATTTTGCTAAAACTATATAGTCTACATTATCATAACTATCAATATATTGCATAATTTTATCTTCATGTTCTGCTCTATCTAAATTTTCATGTGAAATACTCATGAATGGAATATTAAATTTATTGACAATGGATTCTAGTGCATCATAATTAGATATGACAGCTAAGATATTTGCTTCAAGCTCCCCCGCTTCATGTCGAATAAGGATGTCTCCCAAGGCATGCATCTCTTTGGTTGCCATAAGGATAATATTTTTCTTTTTTGGTGCTATTACTTGAATATTTGTTGTTTTGGGAAGAATGGTTTTAAGTGCATCATGGAGAATCTGTATATTTATATCTCCATCAACAACACTTCGCATAAAAAATTTACTATTGACCTTATCTACAAACTCATTATTTGAGAGTATGTTTAAAGCATGTTCATAAAAAACCGTAGATACTTTATAGACTAAACCTTTTTCATCATTTGCATCTATGAGAACTCTGTATTGCGCCATTACTTACGCCCTTTTATTTTTAGTAATCTTGAGTCAATTGAAGCGAGTACATATTCTAAGTAGTTGAGAGTTAAATCAACCTTCGCTTCGATATTGGTGTTATTGGGTGCTTGAAAACCTTCAAAGAGTACAAGCATCCGCTCTCGTACAGAACTTAAGAACTGCTCTTCATCATTTGAGATAATGGGAGCTTTTTTTATCTGTACAATTTTTTTTTCTTTTACTTCAAAACTTTCTTGCGTACGCATAAGTTTTGATTTGCCTTTGTCTTCAATCTCTTTGAGTGTTGAGAGTATTGCATCTTCTAATTCCATCTATTACCACCTAATAACCATCTTTCAAATTCATTGACTTCTACTTGAGATTCCATCTTGATGAAAAAATCTCTCATCTGTTCATTGACTCCAAAAAATTCTTTTCTCATACCAGAAAGTCTTTTAATCGCAATTTTTGCTTCACTGTTGTTAACATCTTGCTTGAGAATATCTTTATATATAGCAAGTGCTTCAACTTTAAGACCTTGAAGCTCGTAAATATTCGCTAGAGTTAGAGTTTGCATCCTATTTTGTAGCGTAATTCGCTATGATTGAACCCATCTCACTTGTAGAACAGACCTCTTTGGCATCAAACTGTGCCAAATCTTGCGTTCTATAACCCTCTTTAAGTGTTCTCTTGATAGCTCTATCTATTTTGTCAGCTGCTTCACTCTCGCCAAGTGCGTATCTAAGCATCATCGATGCAGAAGCTATAGTCGCAATAGGATTTGCGATGCCTTGCCCCGCAATATCTGGTGCTGAACCATGGATAGGCTCATATACACCTATCTTTTCACC
>WFMY01000258.1 GCA_015488855.1 Helicobacteraceae bacterium | reverse complement strand
TTTTATCACTTAAACATCTTAATCATCTCATTAAGTAGTTTCAAATCAACATGATTATGCATATCTGTCTTCATTAATCTAAGTGCATCAAAAGTGCTCATGGCCGCTTTATAGCTCCGTTTACTTGTAAGTGCATCAAAGATGTCACATAGACCAACTATGCGAGCAAAAAGTGGGATACTATCGCCTCTAAGTTTTGAGGGATACCCACTTCCATCTATCTTTTCATGATGATGCCTTATAGCGTACAATATATTCTTATCTTTAATGCCCATTTGAACTGCTAGATGAAAGCCAAGTTCTGGATGTTTTTTCATCTTACTGAACTCTTCATCTGTAAGTATTCCATTTTTGTTGATAATCTCTTTTGCAATTTTACTTTTACCAAGATCATGCAAAAGTGCCGCTTCACCAAGTAAGGCAAGTTCTTTTTCACTAAGCTTCAAGTGAACACCTAAACTAAGTGCATAGACTGAAACATTTAGAGAGTGTGTATGAGTATAAAAATCATGCGTAGTAATTTTCATTAAAGAACGCATACTAAAGTTATCATCAAGTATGTTATGAACCAGATCGTTCACAACATCTTTTGTTTTTTCGTATCCACCTAAAGTTTCTGGGTTATTATATATCTCAGCTATAACACTCGTTGCTTTAGTATAGAGTTTTTTTGTATTTTCTTCATATTTTTCTTTCTTTTTTAAAGAGTTTTGTAATTCGCAAAACTCTATATATTGTTCTCTATCTATCTTTAAAATATACAAAGATTTTTTTGAAGTTACAACTTTTCTCTTTTCTTCTACTAGAGGGGCACCTTTTTCGATGAGACATTCCATTTGAGCACTTAATTCTGTTGGATAGTAGATACTAAAAAGAGCATTTTCACCCTTACAAACCAAACTTTTATCTATTCTTATAAATTTATCTTGTGGCATTACTTTTACATCCCTTATCGACATGACATTCTTCAAAAAACAAATTCAAATAATACTTCATAACCAAACCTTTACTTTATCTCTGTATAATATCAAAATTTTAAATAATTGGACATTAAATGAACATCTATAAAAATATTAAACCACTTTTATTTAAGCTAAAACCCGAGAGTGCTCACCATTTAGCCGAAACTGTTTTAAAGCTACCAGCTATCTGCCCTTGGGCTTTTACTTGGTACAAAAAATCACACTTCATTGATGATGCTATTTTATCACAAAATATTTTTGGCAAAACATTTGCAAATCCTATAGGACTTGGAGCTGGATTTGATAAAAATGCAACGATGATAAAAGGGGTGGAAGTTTTAGGCTTTGGATTTACCGAGATAGGGACCCTTACACCTCTCCCTCAAGAAGGCAATCCAAAACCTCGTATGTTTCGACATATACAAGAGGAGTCTATCCAAAATGCAATGGGCTTTAATAATGATGGGATGCTTGCAGCTAAAGAACGCCTTATAAACAATTATCCTTACAATACACCACTAGGGATAAACATAGGCAAAAACAAAATTACTTCCCAAGAAGATGCTCTCAAAGACTACACAACGCTCATCAAAGAGTTAGCTCACTTTGGTGACTATGTCGTTATCAATATCTCTTCTCCTAACACACCAGGGTTGCGTGACTTACAAAACGAAAAGTTTATATCAGAGCTTTTTAGTGAAGCAAAAAAACTCACTTCTAAACCCATCTTACTAAAAATAGCCCCCGATATGTCCAATGAAGATGCAGTATCGCTAACAAAAATGGCAGTCAAAAAGGGTGCAGATGGTATCATCGCTACAAACACAACTATCGACTATTCTCTTGTGAGCAACCCAAAAGATATCGGTGGTATCAGCGGGGCTGTACTGAGAGAAAAAAGTTTTGAGATATTTGAAGCCATCGCCAAAGAGCTTTATGGGAAAACTACACTTATCTCTGTAGGCGGCATAAACTCAGCACACGAAGTCTACAGACGCCTTAAAGCGGGAGCTTCTCTTGTTCAAATACTCAGTGGACTTATATTTCATGGTCCAGATATGATTATGAACATCAACAAAGAGCTTATAGCATTACTTAAAGCAGATGGATACACAAATGTCACAGAAGCAATCGGAGCGGATAGAAAATAATGAATAAAATAATTTTAATACTTACACTAAGCATAGGAGCCCTCATGGCAACAACACTCCCAAAATACGAAACAAAAACTTTAGAAAATGGCCTTGAAATTGTAGTCATTCCACTCGATAATGGTACAAATGTCATCAGTACCGATATCTTCTATAAGGTTGGAAGCCGCAATGAAGTGATGGGCAAAACTGGTATAGCACACATGTTAGAACATATGAACTTCAAATCAACAAAAAACCTCGCTGCAGGTGAATTTGACAAAGAAGTAAAAAGCATCGGAGGTGTCAACAATGCATCAACGAGTTTTGATTACACGCACTACTACATCAAGTCCTCATCCGAAAATCTGGGCAAATCGCTTGAGCTTTATGCAGAACTTATGCAAAACCTCAATCTCAAAGATGAAGAGTTCCAACTAGAACGCGATGTTGTAGCAGAGGAGCGTAGATGGCGTACAGACAACTCACCAGTTGGCTACCTCTACTTTAAAATGTTTAACAATGCTTATGTATATCACCCATACCACTGGACCCCTATTGGTTTTATGAACGATATCCAAACATGGACTATAGACGATATTAGAAAATTTCATGCAACTTACTACCAACCAAATAATGCACTTTTAATGGTAACTGGTGATGTCAATGCAAGCAAGGTCTTCAAGATAGCCCAAAAAGAATTTAGTACGATAAAAAATAAAGTAAAAATCCCAAAAGTCCTAGCAATAGAACCAGAACAAGATGGTCCAAAACGGATCATGATAAAAAGGGACTCTCAGGTAGAGATAGTCTCTATCTCTTTTCATATACCAAATTTCCAAGATAAAGATCAAGCAACACTCAGTGCTATTAGTGAGATACTTTACTCTGGAAAAAGCTCAAGACTTTACAAAACTCTCATTGAAGAAAAACAGATGGTCAATCAAGTCTATGCTTATAATATGGAAAATACAGACCCAGGTCTTTTTATCTTTTTAGCATCTTGTAACCCAGGAGTTAAGGCTGAGGATGTGGAAAAAGAACTTGTCAAACAGATAGAACTTTTAAAAACAACTGCCGTAAGTAATGAAGAGCTAGATAAAGTAAAGATAAATACAAGAGCTGATTTTATCTACTCACTAGAGAGCTCAACCTCTATCGCTTCTCTTTTTGGTGGATACTTAGTAAGAGGAGATATAAAACCTCTTGAGAACTATGAAGAGCGTATCAATACGCTTAATGCGAAAGAGATAAAAAAAGTAGCGCAGAAGTATTTTAATTTTGATAAATCAACAACGATGATTTTAAAAAACACAACAGAGTAATCATACCAAATCTATTTTGACTACACTTTCCAACATTTCAGTAAAAGTAAAGGAACAAGATTTACTTTTTAAATTCTAAAAAAGAGTTTCCCATCCAAGTACTTCTTCTTCCACTCCTTGCAATAATTTTATATTTTGCAAGTAATAAAAACAAACTTCCAATGCTTGACATGATAATAGCCTCACTCATACTTAAGCTACATTTTGTGTGTTATGTAAGATATGGAACTATTAACACACAAAGTGTGTATTAAACACTCCAATATCTACTTAACACATACCTGATATTTAAGAACTTTATAGTATTTTCACCTTTTTAGTTAAAAATATGACAAATTGACA
>WFMY01000257.1 GCA_015488855.1 Helicobacteraceae bacterium | reverse complement strand
ATGGATACGGGTGCAAGAAATATTGACCAGGTTGTCAATTCAAATATTATGCCAGTGTTGTCTAAAACACTCTTAAATGCAACGATGACACAGGAACGTTTGAGTAGTGTCAATATCTGCTTGAATGCAGAAAATAAAATTACAATAAAAAATTCAATTAAAAGGAAATAAAATGAGAAAAACTTCATTAATCGTTATTATATTTATCATGTTCTTGAGTGGGTGCACTGCAATTCAGGAGAATTATAAGCCATTGTATCAGGTGAAACCAGAAGTTAAGCAGTTAAAAGGAAATTAAAATGACTTTGATACTTGATATAGTAAAAGATGGGAAAAACATAGCATCAAAAAGGAATTTTCATTTTGAACATAAAAATTGCACTATAGGACGTAATGAATCAAATGACTGGGTGTTAACTGATCCTAACTCTTATATATCTGGACAACATGCAAATATTATCTACAAAGATGGTATTTATTTTATTGAAGATATGAGTACAAATGGGACATATTTAAAAAATCCTTATAAAAAGTTACCTAAGGGACATCCTATAAAGATAAATACATCAGATGTATTTATCATAGGAGACCATGAATTACAAGCACGTTATTCAAATAATGACTATACGGAAAGTGATATTATCAATACATTTGAAGAGAGTGATGTAAATGATGGAGTGATTCCAAATGATGATTTTATTTTTGATAATCAATCAAGTAGTTTTACTTCTATTGAAACAGAGCTTTCTAATGATTTTGATCTAGAAGAAAAAGAAGAAAACCTCATACCTGAAATCGATTTTGGAGATTTTTTGAGTCCATCGGAGGATATTTCTACAGATGTTGAAGCAGAGATTACTACAAGTGAAGAAGTATTTGAAGAACATGTTTCAGTACCAAATTATGTACATATAGAACCAGAAATTAAAATAGAAAAACTACAAAAGAGCCAGCCAAATATTCAACAAAATCCAAGTGCTTTAGAAAGTTCTATCAAAATATTAGAGTCAAAATTAGGCTTACAAATCACAATACTCAAGCAAAATGAAAGAGATAGGCTCATGAATGAGTTGGGTGATATTATTAATGCAACATTCGATTCTTTAAAAAACTCTTTGGAAATTAAAGATAAAGTGAAAGAAGATTTGAATTTAGCCAGTACCCACATAGATACAAATAACTCAAATCCATTGAAGCTCGGCTCTTCAGCTATCAAGCTACTACAAAATCAGCAAGGTGGCAGCATGCTTGGAATGATGAATATTTCAGAGGCTATTAAAAAATCTTTTAATGAAATTGATATGCACTCAATAGCTTTACATAATGCAAGTAAGAGTGTTATGAATATTGCACTTGCGAAATTTTCACCTAAAAATTTAGAGTATAGATTTGAAGCAAATGGCATGTTACGTGGTGTTATGCCAAAACAGCAGTTATTGTGGAGAGCATATGTAGATATGTTTAAAGGATTAAATGAAAATCCTGAAGATGGAGTAAAGATGGTAAAAGATGACTTAAAAAAAGAGTATGAGAAAATCTCATACAGTTTAAAATTACAAACACATGAAACAAGACAAGGACTTTAAAATGATAAAAAAAATAGCAATACAAATGACAGCAGCCCTTTTAATAACAGTTGGGATGAGTGCTTGTGGTGCAAAACCAACTTATATGGATTTAACACTTAAAAGCGGTAAGAACATTAACCCAGATAACAATAATATCTCGTCACCTTTAATGCTGAACTTTTATGAATTAGATTCAGCAGAGCAGTTTTCAAAATTAGATTATTGGACACTAGTTGATAATTCTAAAGACAAATTAAACAGTGACTTGATTTCGCAAACAAAGCATGTAATTATTCCTAATCAAGAGCAAGTGTATAAAATTTTATTTGACAAAAAAGCACGTTTTCTTGGAATTATTGCAAATTTTAGAAATTTAGATGCAAATACGACTTGGCGTTATGTTATTGACCTTAAAAAAGATGCACATAATGTTGTAGATTTAAAAATAGATGGCGAGAAGATTAATGGAATATAGAGTCGTTTGGAAAGAGGGGCTTTTTTTACGTCCGCAGCATTTTCAACAAAATGAACGTTATTTTTCTTATGAATTAAGTCAAAGAACCAAAGAGTTAATCCCTCATGCATGGGGGCTATTTGATTTGGAGATAGACAATCATTACCTTAGCCTGGGTAAAATAGTTTTGAAAAGTGCATCGGGAGTTTTACCTGATGGAACACTGTTTGAAGTTGATTCATCATTAGATTCACTGAATTTGGACATTAGCGCAGAAGATAATCTAAAAGCATTTTATTTAGCACTTCCTATAACCATGCCAAAAAATGATGAAGTGCATTTTTCAAATCAAAGAAATATACTGACCCGTTCTATTGGGAAAAACCTTGAAAATATTTCTAATAGTAACAGTGGTGAAAATAGTCATAGTGATATTTTAGTTTCACAATATAATTTTAAAATATTGTTAGAAGAAGATATTAATGAAGGTTATACAGCAATAAAATTGGGAAATATTGGAGATGTTGGTACAAGTGGTGGTTTAACTTTAGATACAAATTACATACCTACATACTTACATTTACATCAAGCAAAAGATTTGCTTGTAAAGTTAAAAGAGCTAGTAAATACCCTAAAATATAGAACAGAAAAACTTGCTGAAAAACTAAGTGACTCGAATGTTCAATCAACAGAATTGGGTGACTACTTAATGTTGCAACTGCTAAACAAAACACAATCACGCCTTTATTATTATATGACTCAAGATCGTATTCATCCTGCAGATATGTTTTTGGAATTAAGCTCTTTAGCTTCTGAACTTGCAGTTTTTATGAAGAAAGAAAAAAAGCTTCTCGAAGAATTTACTTATAATCATAAAAATCAGGGCGAAAGTTTTAATATTTTACTCAAAGAATTAGAAAATATGTTGAGTATGGTACTTGAACAAAACAGTATAGCATTACCAATTCAAAAACAGAAATATGGAATTTATACGGCAAAAATTTCTGAAAAGTCTATGGTGACATCATCAAGTTTTATTTTAGCAATTAAAGCAGATATGGACAGTGATAAGTTAAAAAAATTATTACTTGCTAATCTAAAAATTGGCAGTATTGAAACTATTCGAGACCTTGTTAATTATCATTTAGCAGGCTTTAAACTTAAGTCTTTAGCCTCTGCACCTAGACAAATTCCATATAAAGTAAATTATCTGTATTTCCAGCTTGAAATGAACACTGAGGATAAAGAAAAACTTATAAGTTCAGGTGGCTTTGCTTTTCATCTTTCAGGTGAACTTCCAAGTGTAGCATATACACTTTGGGCAATACGAAACAATTAAATATGGAGAGTAAATGACAAACAGTTCATCTAATAAAACAATTATGGTTCCGGTTACACAGTCAAATAATACCTTGACTAATTTTAATAACAGACATGAGGGGTATCAAAATTTTAAAAATACCGCCATGACAAGAGCTAAAGTTAATTTCAATGATAATTTTTATGAAGGCAGTACAAACTCTTTTGTTGTTTTATCTGCGGATATATTCAGAGAAATTAATATATTACAAAATTCTTATGATATTGGGAGTCTTACTGAAGTAAGAAGTATATTGATTGAAGATATAGAGTATTTTACAAACGCATCACTAAAACTTGGTCTTGAAAATCCACAAGTTATGCTTGCCCGCTATATTCTATGTACATTTACAGACGAGATGATCAATACTACATACTGGGGGAAAGAGAACAGCTGGGCGAATTCAAGTCTTTTAGGGCATTTTTACAATGAAACATATGGAGGGGATAAATTTTTTCAAATACTTGATCAACTTTTACGTGCACCTGCAAAATATTTGGATCTTCTTGAGATTATATATATCTCTTTAGCCCTAGGGTTTGAAGGAAAGTATAAAATCAAAAATCGAGGAAAACAAGAACTTGATGCGATTACAGACAGTTTATATAGACAAATGAAAACAATGCAGATACGAGAGAGTAAAAAATTTTACACTTCCCAAAAATCATCTGCAAAAGCTAATCATTTACTGCATAAAACATCCTATCAAATTTTAGCCCTTGGAATTGTTGTTGTATTGGGTTTAATTTATACGATATTGACATTTTCTCTTGTAAATAAAGAGGATTCAACTTTAAAATTCCTGCAAACAGAACATCAGCAATATGTTAATGAAAAAAAAGCTGTTATTTCAAATGTGAAGACAGGGCCGACTAATATACCGGCTGAAGGTATAATAAAGGATTTGAATGAGTAAGTTTCAAAAATCTGCAATTTTTAAAAGTGCAATATTCTGGATTATAGCCATTGCATTTATAATGGCACTACTGATTATGTTTGTGTCACCGTATCTTTTTCTTTCATTTGAAGACTTAACCTTTCGATGGCTAATTGCATCCATAGTATTTTTTATACCTACGTTTTTTGTTATGTTATATAGCCTACTTATTCGGGATGAGACAAAAGAAAAAATACGGGCTAAACTTGATTCATATAAAAAGCATAAAAAATACTCAAATGTTCTAAAAGACAAAATACAAGATTTGAAGACTCGTTTCAATGAAGCAACAAGAATTGTAAAAAATTCAAGTATTTATAAAAATAAGAAAACTGCCGGCTATGAATTACCATGGTATTTACTTGTAGGAGCACAAACAGAAGGAAAAACCTGTATGCTGGAGAATTCCGGTTTGGATTTTCCCTTAAATATTAATTATGACAACAGAAGTGTCAAAGAAAATGCTGAAACAAAGTCTTTTCAATGGTATTTTGCAGAACATGCTATTTTTATTGATATGCCGGGTAACTTTATTTCAACAAATGATTCTGAAGAGAACTCGATTATTTGGAGTACTTTTTTAAAACTTTTAGGGAAAAAAAGATGGAAAAGACCTATTAATGGTGTTATCTTGACAGTAAGTGTTGACACACTACTCGAAAAAAACACAAAAGAACTTGAGACATATATAAAAGATTTACGAGAACGTTTTGATGAACTTGCTCATTCCTTTATGTCTAATATTCCTATCTATCTTTTAGTGACGAAAACAGATAAGATTAAAGGATTTAACGAATATTTTTCTAACATAAGTGAAGAAGAAAAAGATGAAGTGTTAGGGATTACTTTTGATGATGATGAAGAGAGTATTGATAAGTCTATCATACAACCCAAACTTGAAGAGTTGTTAGAAAGACTTAACAGTAATGTTATTGATAAAATTAATAAAGAGTGGGATCCTGATGCGAAATCAAAAATTCTTTTGTTTTGTAATGAATTTTCGCAATTGTTTGAGAAATTAAATACTTTTGTTGATATTGGGTTTGCTAAAACACGTTATCGCAAACCGTTAATGTTACGAGGAATTTATTTCACTTCTATATCTGCATACAATGCAGATGCAATTGTCCATCAAGAGTTTGAAGAGAGTTCTTTATCTTCTATGGAGCCTAAAAAGAGTATGTTTATTAAAAAACTACTCTCAGACATTATTTTTCCAGAAGCGGATATTGTTAAAATGGACACAAATTATAAAAAGAACCAAAGGGTTAAAAATACCATTGCAATCCTAGTTTCTGTCTTGATTGTCTCTGTTGCGACAATATATTGGGTCCATGATTTTAATGTACATTCGGATCTACTCTCAAAGACCGAACGGGATATGATCCAGTATAAAAATATAAGACAAAATATTTCTCCTAAGTCAGATTTTAGAGATATCCTTGCTACATTAAATAAGATTGAAAATATTGAAAATTACAACAAAGAGCAAGAAAAAACTCATATATGGGAAATAGCAAGTTTCAAAGTTGAAAAGAGAAATGAAGTATTGCAAAAACTCTATAAAGAAGCATTAGATGATATACTACTTCCTCGTATAGCAAAATTTATGGAAACACAGATATATGCAAATATTGGTAATTATGATTTAACATGGGAGAGTACAAAAGCATATTCAATGCTGCATAATGAAGCAAAAAGAGACAACGTGTTTTTAAAGGGTTGGATGGCAACAGCATGGTCACATTTATACCCAAATATGAATTCGGTGCAAAATGACCTAAATAAGCATTTTGCATATTTACTCGAATATGGCTTTAAACCTTATACTTTAGATGTAGGAACTATGAAAGTTGCAAGACAGCAATTACTTAAATTTGGATCAGAGGCTTTAGTGTATAAAGAATTAAAAGATGAAGCACAAAAAAACAATTTACCAGATTTTAGATTCTCTACTGCCTTGGGCTCATATGCATCTGCTTTTCAAGGAAGCGATTATACTATACCTGGTTTTTATACAAAAAAAGGTTTTGAAAATATCATTATTAAAGATGGAAAAGAACTTATCAAAAAACTTGTTGCCAATAACTGGGTTGTAGGATATTCGACTAAACTTAGTTATTCTGAATTAAATGAAATGTATGCAAAAGTGCAAAATTACTATTTTATTGATTATAAAAATTACTGGGTACATGCTTTAAGTGCTCTTGATATCCCTCGTTATAGGTCTATTTCAGAACTTAATAATCAGCTGACGGTTTTAACATCAGGAACTTCACCAATTATAGGTGTAATCCAGGCATTGAAAGAGAATACAATGATTTATACACCGGCAGAAGAATTACAAATGAAAGTGAAAAATACAAAAGCTGCTTCAATAGCTTCAAAAAATGCAATTGAAAAAGCTAAAAAAATCACTAACAGTACAAGTGTGAAAAATATTAGAGAATATTTTGATAAATATAACCGTCTTATTGATAAAAACGGCAGGCCTACACCAAAACTGGCAACTGCAATGTTGAAGTTAAACAATGTTTATCAGGAAATGACATCAATTTACGGTTCAGTCACACCGGCTAAAGATGCATATGAGATTGTTATAAATAGAATTTCAGGACATCATGAGCCTATAATAATGCATATTTCAGCCCTACCAAGACCTATTGATAGATGGTTCAAGAATGCTTTAAAAAATGATTGGAAGTATTTACTAATACAGACAAAAAAATATATTAATAGTCAGTATAAGCAAAATGTTATGAGTTTTTATAATGATAAGATTAGAGGGCGTTATCCTCTTGCTGGAGAAAGTCGAAAAAATGATATAAGAATACAAAACTTTGAAGATTTTTTCAAGAAAGAGGGAATTTTAGATAGTTTTTATAAAAATTATCTAGCAACTTTTGTAAGTTTAAATATAAGAAATAGCACATTTAAGTATCGTAGTATTGATGGAAGTACTATCTATATTAACAAATACTTTATGAAACAGTTGCTTAAAGCAGATCGTATTAGAGAAATGTTCTTTACAAATAATGGAGAGTTACTGGGCACAAGCTTATATTTTAAGCCTTATGACTTAGGAAGAAATTTATCTCGTATGGAATTACATTATGATACTAAATATATTATTTATGAACATGGCCCTATAAAAACAACAAAACTTATTTGGCCTGCAGAGAGTCCAGATAGTATGGCTTCCTTTAGTATCTCTAACCTTGCTATGAAAAGGGTTGGAAATGTTTCACTGAATGGAGAGTGGGCAATATTTAAACTGTTAAATAAATTTAAAGTCAAAGGTCATAAAAAAAGACAAGGCACAGAATCTATTTTAGCTGAATATAAAAAGCAACGTTATAATGGTTCTTTTGTTGTTAGAGGACGTGCAACAAAAATGTATATAAAAGATAATCCACTGAAATCATTTAAACTCAAAGGTAATCTGTAATGGTTTGCCAGAGTCATTCGTTTACACACCCTGGACATATTAGAATGAATAATGAAGATTCCTATTTTTCGAATGATACACAAGGTTTGTGGATTGTGTGTGACGGAATGGGCGGACATCAAGAGGGAAATTTTGCAAGTCATTTAGTGACAGATATTTTTGAACGTATAGAACTACAGGGTACTTTTGAACACAAAATAGATGCAATAACATCACAGTTTTATAATATTCATAGGATACTACAAAAAAAAGTTCATAAACTTGGCAGTAATGCAATGATAGGAACAACACTCGTTCTATTACTGATCGAAAATAGCAAAGCAGCAAGTATACATTCAGGCGATAGCCGCTGTTATGTATTTCGTGATGAAACACTCTCTTTGGTGACAAATGACCATGCTAGAAGTATTCATGATGAGAAAGGGGAACGGAAGGCATTGACAAAAGCATTATGTGCTCCAGGAGAATTTTCATTGGAGATTAAAAAATTTGAAGTTAAATCGGATGATATATACTTATTATGTAGTGACGGCTTTTATGATAATCTCTCAACGGCTCAAATAAGAGAGGGGATGAAACAAAAAAATTTGCAACAGGGTATCTCTTTAATGACTACAAAAGTTCTTTCCGGAAAATCTGATGATAACTTGACTGCAACTTTAGTGAAGGTAAAATAAGTATGTGTGTTAGTAAAGAGAGATAT
>WFMY01000256.1 GCA_015488855.1 Helicobacteraceae bacterium | reverse complement strand
TACAGTCTCTATAGAGATATAAAACTCTTCTGCTATCGTTTGAGAACTTTCTTTAGAGTATTTGCCAAGTAAGTAAATTGCAAGCATCTTCTTTTCATAGTGTTCATTTTTTTGGGAGTCTTTAAGAGTTATAGGTGCTATATGAAAAGCTTTTTTGAAATAACTTAGAAGTCTATTCATAGAGAACTGTTTTCTATAGTAGAGTTCCATATTTTCAAAGGTGTGAGTAGTTATACATCGCCAACTATTATTATACTCTTGGGTTTTAAACTGATAATTGTAATAAAGACATCCCATTAGAAGTTATCTGCCCAATTTTCCCAGAAACCTGGTTCATCATGCTGTTTATTCTCTAAGGCTTTTTTTAAAGGAAATATCCATGATTCCACACCTCTGATTTTAAAAGTACCATCAGGAGCATCAAGATATTCACATAGAAGTTGATATTTTTCATTTTCTTCGTCTATAGGTAAATCTATGTACAGTTGCCCTCTGTAAGATTCCCAACCACACTCATCAGCTATCGGTCCACACTCTTTGTATGAAATATCATTGTCATTAAGCCATTGCAGGAGTTCATTCCTCTCTTTGTACTCTTTATACTCATAAGAAGGAAATACTTCTCTATTGAAGTTTATGAAGATTACATCTCTATTCTTCTCTCTTGCTATTTTATCTATATGCTTTAAAACCACTGGCATTGTGTTTTCCTTCTTTTGATTATTGAATTTTAAGATACATATTTGACACCTTTATGTCTGTATATTAGCATCAACACCAAAAACTTTTAAAATTTCTTGCTTTGTGAGAGAACTTTTATTATCTCCAGCTTCATATTCAATAGTTGGATAATCACTTTTATCTAAATCAGTGCTAATTTCTATCTCATGTGCATAAAAACCTGTGTGATAATGAGGTAAAAAGAGATCACTATCTAAGCTTAGATTCTCTTGTGATTTAAGCAATGCTACATTTAGTCTTGGAAATGATTTATACAATCTTATAGATATGGCTTCTAACTCCTCTTGAGTGAACATATTGAGTAGTTTGTAGTGAAACACATTAGTAATATTTTCCATTCGGTAAAGAAGCTCTTTGAGTTGGTCTGCATATTTGATAGACTCTAATATATTTGCAAAGTTATCTAAAATCGGTTTATATTCTAATGCTATATCTTCTAGCCAATTTTCTACTTTAGTACCTATTAACCAAGAGTTTTCTATAGCAACATACTTTTGTGCTTCATTTGAAAATGAGAATAGTGAAAGTGTGTAATCAATATTAGATTGTTGTTTTGAGATTTTCAGTTCGATACATATAGGGATAGAAGGAGTATCATACTGTTGCAAAACTATAAGACTATGTGTTGCATCAAGCAAATATATTTTTTCAAAATCACTTAAATTATCTCTTGTAAGAGTAGTTTTTATCTGAAGAGAGTGTTTACTCACAAGAGTACCCTTGTCAATCCATCAAGCCCACCAAAGGGTATGCTAAACCCAAGTTTAGGCTTAATTAAATACTCTCGTGGATTAATACGAATCAGTTGTGCATCTCTATATTTTTTTGAAATGTGTTCACCCTTATCTCTAATGGTTGGTATAGCTGTTCCTGCACCTATCTCTATAATGACCAATTTTTTTCCTGCTTTTTTTAAAGCTCCATACCAAGTAGAAAATCTATCTTCTTGTTTTGTAGTTCTATCAGTATTGAAGCCCCAATCTCCAAACATCATTATATTTGGTCTAGCAACCCCTCCACAATGCTTACACAAAGGTATAGTTTTGGCTTCAAACTTTTCCATATCTATTTCTACATTTTCATCATGAGCATCCCATATATCCATTCTACAATCTTCTAAACATTGAAAATGGTGAATGCTTCCGTGAACTTCTACTATCTTTTCATCTGAAAATCCAGCTTTTTGAAATTGTCCATCTACATTAGAGGTATAGATAAAATAATCATCGCCTTTTTTCTTTACTAAATCTAAGAGCATTTTAAAACCATCATGAGGTATAGTGTCTCTATAGAGATGAAGTCTATGCCCATAAAAAGCCCATGCTAATTTTGGATTGTTGACAAACCATTTAGGATTCGCCATTTGTGAAAAGCTTATGCCTAAATCTTTAATAACAGGATAAGC
>WFMY01000255.1 GCA_015488855.1 Helicobacteraceae bacterium | reverse complement strand
CTTATAGCCAAAGCTGTTTACATCAGTATTGACAAAGATGTCAATATGGGTATCTTTGTGGGTATTATCATCGGGGTACTAGCAGGAACGCTTTATAACCGTTTTTATGACATAAAGCTTCCTGAATTTTTAGGGTTCTTTGGGGGTAAACGCTTTGTGCCTATCATCACAGCTATTGCTGCCATAGGTGTGGGAATTCTTGCTGGGTATTTCTGGCACTATGCACAGTCTGGCATCGATGCATTTTCCAATGCTATTATAGGACTGGGAGAAGTGGGTACGTTCATCTATGGGGTGCTCAATCGTCTGCTTATTCCTCTAGGACTTCATCACATTTTAAACTCTGTCTTTTGGTTTCAACTAGGTGACTATACCTACCTCAAAGATGGCGTAGAAGTCGTAGCCAATGGTGACTTGCACCGCTTCTTTGCTGGAGACAAAACAGCAGGTACCTACATGTCTGGTTTTTATGTGGTAATGATGTTTGGTCTGCCTGCCATGGCGTATGCTATCTACCTTAACACGCCTAAAGCTGCACGTAAACGTGTAGGTGCAGTACTTTTTGGTGTGGCATTTACCTCTTTTCTTACAGGAATTACAGAGCCTTTGGAGTTTTTATTTCTCTTTGTAGCACCACTACTCTTTGTTGTCCACGCACTTTTAACAGGTCTTGCATTGGCAGCTGCTCAGATGTTAGATATCCATGCAGGGTTTGGTTTTTCGGCAGGATTTATAGACTATCTCATTAACTATAAACTTGCTACCAACCCTCTGCTCATCTTACCTCTTGGTGTAGTGTTTGCACTCATCTATTTTGTCGCTTCCTACTACACTATCAAATATTTCAAACTCAATATTTTTGAAGAGATGATAGAGGAACCTGATGGTTGTGAAGTCAACAATGAAGCTCTCTCACTCATCACGGCTCTTGGAGGCAAAGAAAACATCACAAACACCGATGCCTGTATCACACGCTTACGTATGTCGGTGCTTGACAGCAGCAAACTTAGTGATGCGCCTTTTATGGCACTGGGTGCCAAAGGTGTGATACGCCCTGATAAAAAGAGTATCCAGATTATTTTGGGTACCAAAGCAGAAGGGGTGGCTGAACGTATCAAAGAGGCATTGAAGTCCCAAGCGTAACCTTGAATTTTTTACCATATGTCGCTATACTATAAGCAACATAAAAATAACAAATTTAAAGGTTCACTTTGATACAAAAAGTCTTACTATTTTTACTATTGCTCCTCTTAAACAGCTGTTCGTTAGACAGCTTAATAGCATTGGGAGAAGTCGATAAAGTACAGGTAGTTAAAAAGAATGCATCCTACGCACAATACCGTGCATACTTTACCCGTACACAGCTAAAACCTATTAAAAATAATCAAAAGTATCTTTACTTTTATAACAAAAAGAAAAAAGATCTGGCTATACTTTTACATCGTTATGACAACTATATTCTCTACAGTCTCTACCACCCTGAAGCACCACACATGATCTTTAAGGCACAAAAACATGCTCCCTATACACACATTAAAAAAGCGCTTAAAAAACAAGGATATCTCTTAAGCTCACCTTATGCTGTGGGAGCAACTTCCAAAGTAGGTCTGCGTAAATACAAAGGAATTAAAACACTCCTTATTGAAATAAAAGATTATAGTACATTACAAGATAAATATCAAAAAGCTATACGCACCTATGATGCAAGTAGCATAGCAAAAATAAAAACACAACTGCCATATGTATTGATAGACAACTATTTTAAAACCTATCAAAAGAAAGCCTCAAGTGAAGAAGAGAGAGAACAACTTGAACATATAGTAGACAAATTGCATCTGTATACACCTGAGAGTAAAAATAATGATACCCAAGAAGAGGAGATTCAAGTACAAGAAGCACTTGCAAAAGAGATACCTGAAGAGACGCTAACTCCTAGCACTATACCTGAAAATGCACCCTTTGACTACTATGCACAAGAAGCATCATTCCATGAGTTAGAGACCTATTTAAATGATAGTAAAGCTAAAGACAATCTCACTTTTAACCAATATACACAACTCACACAAAGATACACGGTATTAAAAGATGAAGAAATGCTCAAAGAGGGTTCACTCGAAGCATTGATTGCCAGTTACAAAACTAACAAAAATCCTAAATATAAAAAGCGTATTTTAGAACTTATGAAAGAGGCACAGCAGTAACTTATGCTGTTTCTACTAAACTAACAATATCTAAAAAAATTGTTGTTCCTTTTTGTAAGTTACTCTCTACTTTAATACCAATACCTAACTCTATACATAATTTTTGCACAATATGCAAACCGATGCCAATCCCTCTATCTTGCTCTTTATAATAGCGTCTAAATATTTTTTGTGGATGTTTAATCCCTTTCCCTGTATCGGCAATAGATAACACTGTATCATTCAT
>WFMY01000254.1 GCA_015488855.1 Helicobacteraceae bacterium | reverse complement strand
CGAGGATTTGCTGTTGTTGCTGACGAGGTAAGGAAACTCGCAGAACGGACACAAAAAGCGACAAGTGAGATAGATATCAACATCTCAACGCTCCAACAAGATGCTAACGATATCAGAACAAATTCAGATACTATTTCAGATATTGCAAACAGCTCTAGTGAGGTTATTAACGAATTTGAGCATACATTTACAGAGCTTAACACCCTTGCAAATGACTCTTCAAACTCTGCCCAAAAGATACAAAACCGTTTACTTACAACACTTATAAAGGTAGATCACATCATCTTCAAGTCCAATGCCTACACAACAGTTTTAGACTCAAATACAGATGCAAAACTAGTAGATCACCAGCATTGCCGTATGGGAAAATGGTATGATGCCGCAGGGGGTGAACTCTTTGGACATACCCCTTCATACAAAGCTATACTAGAACCTCACAAGGCTGTTCATGATGCACTCTTCAAAAACTTTGAGTTTGTGAAGAAAGGCACAGTCCTCAAACGAGACAATCCAAAAACAATCGTTAAGAACTTTGAATCAATGGAAAATGCATCTGAGAAACTTTATGTTTTATTAGACAATATGCTTGAAGAGTATTAAGGATATTTCCTTAAGTTTTTATTAGCTTTGTATTTACAAACAGGGGTTATAATTTCTCATCTCAATTATGTTTCCCCTTTTTACATAAGCGAGTGTATATTCTCCTAATATCTATATACTAGCCAGGCTTTTTCCCCTTTTTATAAGCTTGGCTAAGTTACAGTTATGTTACAATCCTCCATGATTTTACTCACTACACTTAACTCAAGATTTACCCATACCTCACTAGCACTCCGCTACATCTATGCAAATATGTCTGAACTTCAAACAGATACAAAGATCTTAGAGTTTAGTATCAACGATGCACTCCAAAGCATCGCTGAAAAACTTCTCATCCATAAACCAAAGATTATTGGCATCGGGACATACATCTGGAATGCATCAGAGGTCAATGAACTGATACACATCATCAAAAAAGTAGATCCAAGCATAAGCATAATTCTCGGTGGGCCAGAGGTTTCACACCAACCATTTCGAGTTGATTTTAAGAGTGCTGACTACATCATCCAAGGGGAAGGTGATCTTGCATTTTATGAGCTTTGCAAGACACTCCTCCAAACACCACAAAAACACTTAGAGAGAATCATCTCACAAACTGTACCACCACTTAGAGAGCTTAAACTTCCTTATGAGTACTACACAGATGATGATATACAAAACCGTTACCTCTATGTGGAACTCTCAAGGGGTTGCCCATTTGAGTGTGAGTTTTGCCTCTCTTCAATGGATGAGAGAGTGAGAACTTTTGAGCTAGATGCAGTGCTTGATGCGTTTGAAAAACTTTGGCAACGAGGGGCAAGAGCTTTTAAGTTTGTCGATAGAACCTTTAACATCAACATCAAAACAGCGACAAAAATCCTCGACTTCTTTCTTGCTAAAGATGAACCGTTTTTTGCCCATTTTGAAGTGATACCTGACCACTTTCCTCAAGCTCTCAAAGAAAAAATCAAACTCTTTTCTCATGGAGCTTTGCAACTTGAGATCGGCATACAAACACTTAACTTAGAGGTAGCACAAAACATCTCAAGAAACCTTAAGCTACAAAAGATCAAAGAAAATATCTCTTTTTTAGAAAATGAAACTGAGGCACACATCCACCTTGATCTCATCGTAGGACTCCCCGGTGAGAGTTTAGAGAGTTTTGGAGCTAACCTAGATGCACTTGTGGCTCTAAGCTCATGTGAGATTCAGATAGGGATCCTCAAAAAACTCTCTGGAACTGAGATAGACCGACATGATATAAAATTTGGGATGACATACAGTGACATTCCCCCTTATGATATCCTTAAAAATCATCTTGTCAGTTTTAACGATATTCAGATAATGAAAAGATTTGCAAGATTTTGGGATCTTTACTACAACAGTGGCAATTTCAAAAAAAGCATCAAACTCCTCTGGGGAGAAAAAAGTGTTTACAAAGAGTTTTACGCTTTTGGTTTATGGGTGTATGCACAAACAGACTCTACTTACAAAATCTCTTTGCAAAGACAAGGGGAACTGCTTTTTACCTACCTTTGTGATGTTAAAAGCTTTGATGCACAGGAGATTGCCCAAGAGATGCTCCAAGATATGCTCAAGCTCAAAGGTCGTTCTATCCCCTCCTACCTGAGAAAATATAGTAAAGATTTCAAGATAGATTCAAAACTCGGCACCTCAGGTTTTAACAAAAGACAAGCATAAGTTTTATATAATAAGTCATGATTATAAAAAATTTGATTCTCGTAGTATTTTTACTTTTTAGTTCACTCTACGCAGCTCCCTATGTCGATAAAAAGACACTCAAAAGGATTACAAAAAAATACAAGATGTTTGCAAAAAGAAGGTTCTATGCTCTTCAAGTTACTCTTGATGGGGTCAAAAATGGCACCGACATGCAAAAGCTACAAGCTGTCAACCAATTTTATAACGAAGTAAGATATGCTCCAGATATTAAAGTCTATAAAAAGAAAGATTATTGGGCGACTCCAGATCAGTTTTTAGGTAAAGATAGAGGGGATTGTGAGGATTATGTTATTGCGAAGTATTTTGCCCTAAGATATCTTGGTATGAGCTCAAAAAAACTTTTTTTTACTTATGTTCACTCAACAAAATTTAAAGCACCTCATATGGTACTCACCTATTTTAAAACACCTAGAAGTGAGCCACTCGTTTTAGACAACAACAACCGAAAAATTTTCCCTGCTTCAAAGAGAAAAGACCTCATCCCTATCTATAACTTCAATGGAGATTCTCTCTATAGAGCATCAAAAACAGGAGCAGGAAAAGGAAAAAAACTTAAAAACCAACAATCCCATAAAAAATGGGACCAACTCAAAGCCAATATCAAAAAGAAAGTAATATGAAGAAAACTTCAAGTAGGATAAATATATATCATGATAAACTATAACAAATACAAAACTGGATGCAGACTATGACTCTTTTTAAACAGATTGCTCTTATTCTTTCGCTATTTCTCATCATAATCCTCTCCACTGTTTTAGTGCTTAACTTTAACTCTGCAAATCAAGGTGTTCAAAAAAGACTCTTTGAAGATGCTAAAAATACGGCAAGTTCACTCAGCCTGTCATTAGGAAGTGCAAATGGGGACATCTCTATGATGTCGACTATGATCAACGCGAACTTCGATAGTGGAAACTACCAGTTTATCTCTCTAACTGATATTGATGGTCGTATCCTCTTTAGAAGAGATGGGGAGATACAGGAGCTTGATGTCCCTCAATGGTTTATAAAGCTCTTGGATAT
>WFMY01000253.1 GCA_015488855.1 Helicobacteraceae bacterium | reverse complement strand
AGTGCATGTCCAATGTGTAGGCGACCAGTTACATTTGGTGGTGGCATCATGAGAGAGAAATTTTTTCCCTCTTTTTGGATTGCCTTGTTTGAATCTACTTCAAAGTAGCCTCTCTCTTCACATATCTGATAAAATTCGTTTTCAATCTTTTGTGGTTCATAAGCTTGTGTTGACATCTTTAGCCTTAGTTGATAGGTATAATAATTTCGCGATTATATCTAAAAAAGTATGAGAAGATGCTTTATGGATTGGTATTGATTCGTAAGCTAACTTCATACATAAATTGCTGTAATGGTAGCATATCTTCATAGATTTTGTAGAGTGTATTTATAAGCTTTTCGCCATCTTCTATTAGCTCTGGTTTCAAAATCTTATATGTCGCCATACCTTTATATAGAAATAAATAAGAGTGAATCATATCGACTTTAGTACCTCTAGGATATCGCTTGTACCCTTTTTCTATCACAGAGTAACCCTTAGACATTAAAGAGTGTAGCAAGTCGTTTAGCTCTTGTCTTTTATTTGCATCCATGAGATACTCTCTATAGGCTTCTAACATTGGTTTTTCAAACCAACGAACACCTACAGCAACGAAAAGCTCATCAGGAGAAAAATGGAGATAAAAGGATGAGTTTTGCATTCTTGAACCATTTCCTTGCCAAAAAATGATGCCGATGCGATGTTTGAGTGGAACTTTGATAGCACCCATTCTTCGTGTATCACGATAGATTCTAAAAAGAGATTTATTTATCTTTGGTGCAAAAGTTATCGTTGGCTCTAAAGCCATAAGATGCTCTCCAAACTCTTCCACAAAGGCACGAGATGGTTCTAAGATATACTTCTCGTACTCATCTCTATGAGCTTCAAACCATTCTTTATTGTTGTTCTGACGGATAGATTCTAAAAATGGTAATGTTTTTTTATCAAATCCATCAAAGGGCATTAAAATTTACTTTGAGATTTGTCTATTTCTAAAAGCTAATGCAATGATTATAAATATAATGGCATAGGTTACAGGCACAAAATCAGGAACTGGCACTGGGTCACCTTTTGCGTATGAGTGCATACCTGCAAGATAATAATTTACTCCAAAATAGGTCATAACGACTGAACTATATGACAAGAGTGAAATCACTGCAAAATTAAACTCACTATAAATAGACTTAATAAATCTAAGATGCACTACCACGGCATAGATCAAGATGGTCACAAGTGCCCAAGTTTCTTTTGGATCCCAACCCCAGTAACGACCCCAAGACTCATTTGCCCAAACTCCACCAAGGAAGTTACCAACAGTAACCAAGACTAACCCAACCATAAGGCTCATCTCGTTGATAGCATTAAGTTCTTTGATGGAGTTAGATATATGTGCATTGTTTTTCTCATTTTTAAATATAAATAAAACAATCGTTAAAAATCCAAGAAGCGCACCAAGTCCTAAGAAGCCATAACTGGCCGTGATAACAGCAACATGGATACTAAGCCAATAAGAGTTAAGAACTGGAACTAAGTTTGTCACTTGTGGATCCATCCAGTTAAGATGCGCAACAAATAAGATAAGCCCAGCTAAAATTGCTGTCGAAGCCATCGTCATAGGTGAGCGTTTTGAAAAGATAAATCCTGCAAGAAGCGTTGCCCAACCTATGTATATCATAGACTCATATCCATTACTCCAAGGCGCATGACCTGAGATAAACCAACGAAGACCAAGACCAAAAGTATGTGCAGCAAAAAATATAGCAAGTAAAGAGACTGCACTTTTTGTGTAGATTGTCAAATTTAAACTAGGCTTTAAAATTTTTGTAAAACTAAGTATTAGCAATATAAAACCCAATAAAAAGTAGAGAGGGTACAAGTGCTCAAATATATTTGATTTATTATAAAAAATTTCTGCTTTTATTCTATTGTCACTTGGATACACTTCCTTACCGTAAAACTTTTGATATTTGATGATCTTATCAAGAGCATCATTAGCAGGACTCCAGTTACCATCTTTGAGTGCTTTGTCGATGGATGAGAAGTATTCAAATGCTAAATTTCTTACGCGAATACCATT
>WFMY01000252.1 GCA_015488855.1 Helicobacteraceae bacterium | reverse complement strand
GGATTAGTAAACTGCTTTGCAAATACAGCCAATGAAAAAACTTCATCATTCGATAAATACCACTCATATTTTAAATCTAAATGATTAATATATGTTGCTTTGAGATTTGGATTTCCAAATACATCGTTTTCTGTGATAGGATTTTTATACACACCACTACTAAACTCACGAAAATCTGGTCTGCTAATCGTTTTTGCATAGGCAAATCGTAGTTGCATATTGTCATCATCAAATCTATAAGTAAGCCCTAAGCTTGGAAAAAAGTCGGAAGTTATTAGCGGTGCATATGTTTGTGATGAATCTATGAGCTGCTGTTTTGAGTTTTCCATTCGTGTAGATGCTATGAGATCAAAATCATGTGTAACAGAAAAAAGTTGCTTCAAATAAAATGCAGATACTGTTTGTGTTGCACCATAAGAATCTCTTGGATCATAAGAGGGTCTAAAATCAAATTGATTTGCATATTTCTTGTAAATAGTATCCATATTACCTCGTGGATTTTGGGGAAGATTTCCTTGTGCATAAATACTAAAAGTTCTGCTATCATAATTTCTTTTTTTATCATACATGAATAGCCCTACTTTTGTGTAGTTCTTATTGGAATTAAACTTATACGGAAGCGTGAAATCAACTCGATAGTTATTTACAGCGTCTTTTAAATTAAAATAATAGTAGTAGTTACTATTTTTATCCCAAAACAGAGGTGTTGTACTATTGCTTCTGTATTTATACTCCATGGTTCCAGGCTCTTTTCTTGTAGCTTTGGCTATCTCTCCTGCCCAATCAATTATAATATTGTCAAAGTATCCATCTGTTGTATTTGAAAATCGGATATCATTTGTTCCTGAGATTTGGTGCATGGATATTGCTTTAGTGTAATGTTTATAATATGTTTTATAGTAAATATCATCACCAGGACCATAATCAATTCTAGAAAGTAATGTTTCATCGATTTCATTGGATGTTTTAAAATATGTATATTTTATTTTATTGTGATCATAATAATCTATCCCTAGATTCAACATACCACTTAGTAGAGTATTGTATCTATTTTGCTCTGATTGAATGTTAGCAGCATGAGAGACTGATGTTGCCCCATTTTGTAAAACATATTTATTGGTAAGGATATTATTAGAATTGGATCTATTTTTATAACTAATATTAGCAGAAGCACCAATTTTGATATTTTTTGTAATATCAAAACTTTTCCCAACTGAGAGCTGTATTTTCTTTCCTGGCTGTAAAGTTGTTGTTTGATGATTGAATGTTCTATAGTTCAGAACATTTTTTGTTTGTGCAGCTAAATCTGAAAAACCATGACCAGCTTTAATAACACCAGATGGTAATGATTTTGTGTTGTCACTATTCATAGTTACCTTGTGACCTGTAGAATTATTTGCTAACAATTGCAAGCTAAATTTTACATATCCATCATTATCTTTTGGTATATCTTTAGTCTTAATAAGAACATCCCCTCCACCAAAAGAAGCTGGTAAATTAGCTGTATAAGATTTTTGAATTGTAATACTCTCTACAACTGAAGTTGGAAAAATATTTAGGGGTACTACTCTTTTTGTAGGTTCAGGAGATGGGATATTTAAGCCATTAAGTAAGATAGTAGAATATCTATCTCCAAGCCCACGGACATAGACATATTTACCGCCCACTATAGTAACTCCACTTACCCTTTTGAGCGCTCCAGCAAGATTAGAACTCCCGCTTTTAGTGAACTGTTCACTTCCAAGCACATTACCAACTGCATCATTGTTTCGCTCTTGAGAGAGAGAAGCAGCAACACTCCCTTCTATGTGTGGAGCAAGGACAACAAACTCATCAAGCTCCATAGAAGCAGGGGAGAGGGAGACAACTTTAGAAAGAAACTCTTTAGGCAAGATATCGACAACGATAGTCTGTGCACTATAATCTTGATGGATGATAGAGAGAGTGTGCTTTCCTGCTGGTAGTTCAAGTGAGATCACTCCCTTTGCATCTGAGAGTTCTTCTATGTTGCTCCCTTTGACAAAAAGTGTTGCTCCGCTTACTTTTTTCTTTGTCTCTGCTGAGAGAAGGGAGAGAACAAGAGTTCCCTTTTGCACTACTTTTTTTGTTTGAGTAGCTACAACTAGAGCAGACTTTGGTGCTTCTGCATCTATAAACGCTATGCTGTTATCTTTTTTAAGAGAGATAATGATTTGTGAGTCTCTATTTGCTTGTATAGTGACATTTTTGCGTACAAAAGCTTGGGCTTTGCCCTCGTGCTTGGCAAGAAGTATGATCTGGTAACTTCCCTCTTTGAGTTTCACAAAAAAATACCCATCGCTGTCTGTTGCCCCTTGCATAGTGCTTTTGTCTCTTGTGTCAAGTAAAGTAAAACTTTGTGACTTTAAAGGCAAGCCATCTTTGAGAACAACTAAAGAGAGTCCTCCTAGTGATGATGCAAAGATATTTGTTAGTAGTATTAGCAAGATAGCCGCTATTCTCATAAGCTACACTCCCAGTGGTTATTTTGGCATTTGGCCATATTTTTTCGTAGTTCTATAGACTTCGTAAAGAGATCACTACGAGTTATCTTTTTGAGATACTTTTCTGTGTTTGTAAAATCACCTATTTTGTAGTAGGCGTAAGCAAGAGCATAAAGGAGGTTCTGCTCTTTGAGTAGTCCATTTCTCTCTAAGGCACTTTGAGTAGCTACAAGTTTTTCGTACTCACCAAATTCTAAATAGATGGCTACTTTTTGTTTGTACTTTTCTTTGGTGTCTAAGATCTGTGAGTTTTTATAAAGTGCTTGTGCAAAATCTTTTGCACGACGATACATCTCTGCTGCATCTTTTGTGTACTTGTAGTCTATATCTGATGCCTCATCAAACAGATCTGCTGCACTTTGAAGCATATCTTTGTCTATATAGAGATTTGCAAGAAGAAGGATGATAGTTGTGTTCTTTGGATACCTAAGATGAGCGGCTTCTGCTAAAAGTGTCGCTTTTTTGGTCTCTTTTGCTTCTCTAAGCGCGTTTATAAAGGAGATCGTAATCTGCTCATTTGCTTTGGCATGAGCAAGATAGATCTTGGCATCACTTAATGCACTTTGATAGAGTTTAAGTGAAACAAAGTAAGCAAATCTTTGTCTGTATGCTTTGTAGTATTTAGGATGTAGTTGTAAGAGTTTATCTAATGTCATAAGAGAGTTATTGAGCTTTTTGAGTCTGTAGTAAGACTCTGCTTTGAGTGCCATAAGGTTTGGCTTTTTGTCTAAAAGAGTAGGTGCATGGTTGAGTGCATCTATGGTTTTAGCATAGTTTTTTAACTTAAAACTATTTTGTGCAATATAGACATAGATGCTCTGCTCTTTTTGCCCACTCTTGATAGCTTTATAAAAGTAGCTATTTGACTTTTTATAGTGGGTGAGTTTAAGTTCTACTAAACCTTTGAGTGTGTAGTAGTGTGCAAAGTCAAAATCTTTCTCCTTTGTATCTACATGTGAGAGTGCTTCATTTGCACGAACATAGTGAGCATCTTTTATGAGAAGCGTTGCTAGGGCAACATAGTCTATATCTTGCTCTTTTTTTGCATCAGCACCAAAGAGTGATGCTGTGAGTATGAGAGTGAGAAGGAGGAGTAGTATTTTTTTCATTTTTGCTCGCTTATTGGAAATCAAATCGTATTTTTTGTTTTGCCCAGACTTTTACAGCCTTGCCTTTGTATTGACCAGGGTTGAAGTGCCAAGCCTTCACTCCCTCAATGGCTGCCGTGTCAAAAACTCCCTGTGGCTCACTCTCTAAAACTCTTACTTTAGAGACATCACCATTTTTGTTGATGAGAAGATTTAAGAGTACATAACCCTTGAGACCTTTTTTCTTAGCAGTTTTCGGGTACTCCATAGCAACTCTTTGTGTTGCTTTTGGTGCTTGATCTACACTTCCCTCGCTCATAACAACATCTTTGTCCCCATCGCCTAAAAGTGAATCATCCATAGCCATGTCATCACTCATAAAAGAGTCAAGACCTGTGTCTAAACCACTTAAAGCAGAGTTCATATTTGGTGTAGAAGTAGTTCTATGTGGCTTTGGCTTAATTTTTTTAGGTTTTGGCTTTGGTTTGGGTTTTGGCTTTGGTTTGACTACTTTTTGCACTTCAAAATTAGCAGATGTTATATCTCTTTTTTGCTTTGGTATCATTCCATCTTCATTCATCTCTATCACAATGATAAAGACAAAGAAAAGTCCAAAAAGAGACCATAAAAATGCTTTGAGATGCGTAAGAATATTTGGAGAGTTTTTCACGACTAGCCTACTTCTTTTTTTGTTGCGACTGCAACATCTTTAGCACCTGAGAGTCTGCACTGGTCAACTAGCTCTATGAGCTTTTCAACAGCAATAGTATCATCACTGATAACTAAGACAGACTTCTCGGTTGAGCTACGGAGGAGTTCACGCAGTTTACTTTGTACTGCCCACATCTTGATAGGCTGATTGTCTATATAAACCTCCGATTGATTGTCTATATAGACACGAATAACCTTGCTTGATGCTCTTGATGCCGATGAAGCACCAGGACGATTTAAGTCAAGCTTCATATCTTTTGTAAATGTAGAACTCACCATAAAGAAGATAAGGAGTATAAAAACCATATCTATGAGTGGTGACATATCTACATCGCTGATCTCATCTTTTTTTCTTCTAAATCTCATTTAAATTTCCTTCACTACATAAAATATCTGTTATCTGTTCCAAATCTAGCTCCATATTGGCAGCTTTTTTGTCTAAAAGTCTTCCTATGACAAGTCCAGGTACAGCTACGACAAGTCCTAGTTGAGTAGTAAAAAGAGCTTGAGAAATCCCTCCCGCTATACCACCACTTTGAGAAAAAAGACTCATAGAAGCTAGAGAGTCAAAAGTTTCTATCATCCCTATGACAGTTCCTAAAAGACCTATGAGAGGTGCTACAATCACTATGGTTTTTACAAGACTTTTGTACTTGCCTAGTGCTTTTGTGTAGGAGTAAAAAGCATCATCAAGAAACTTTCTCAGCATCTGAGAATCTTTGCATTGTTGGCGAATTTCTAAACCCTCTACCACAGCACTATCTATAAAACCACGAGCCTCTGTTCTCTTGCCTGTGGAAAATTTTCTTATCAGTACACGGATACTTTTTTTTGTACCGCGTTGGAGCGTGTGGTATCTGTAACCAAGCCCATACCAAAGTGCAAAAACAAGGATGAAAAGGGGGTACATTATGAGTGCACCACCACTCTGCATATATACATTAAACTGAACAAACAGTGTTGTAATCATCTCCATTAGTTTTGCTTGTTATACTCGTTGACTATATGAAGTGCTGTATGCTCCATGCTATCTTTGATGCTCTCTGCCCAGCTGTTAAGTAGGTTCCCAGCTAAAAGAAGTGGGATAGCTACTATGAGACCTAGCTCAGTTGTCACAAGTGCTATGGAGATACCACCTGAGAGGAGTTTAGGATCTCCCGTACCAAATTCTGTGATGATATCAAAGGTAGCTATCATCCCTGTTACAGTTCCAAGAAGACCCAGCAGAGGGGCTACTGCTGCGATGATGAGAATGGCAGAACTTAACTTGTCTAAACGCGAACTCTCATGAATAATACTCTCAGCGATAATATCTTCAATATGCTCTCTATCTCGCTCAATGTTACGAACTGTCGCTTTAAGCACTCTGGCATTTGAGCCTTTTTTTGGTTTTAGGAAAGTTAAAGTCTCTGTAACTCCCTTGTCCAAAAGTGAAGCAAGTGTCTCACTCGGGAGATTGCTTGAACCTGTACTTGATTGTAAGAAGACAACTCTTAGAAGTAAAAACACAATACCAATACCACCAAGAGCGACGATAACCCATCCAATAAGTCCAGCAGAGTTGATAACACTAAGGACGGTTTTTTCCTCTTTATCCGAGATCTCTTTGTTAGCATTTTCATAGATGAAGATATGTAGGGCATCTGGTATTTTGTTTGTTGCTAAATCTTTTGCTGTTGTTGCTGAGAGTGGATCACCCCAGATCTTAAACTTTTGTGCTCCTGCAGGTACTAAGGCTCCACTCACTTTTGGGCTTACACCGAAGGTAGCTATATTGCCAACTTTGATAAGTTTTCCCTTTTGGGATGAGCCATCTTTGAGGTAGAACTCTCCATTTTCAACACGAAGTGAAGAGAGTTTTTTTGTAAGCTTAAGAGAGTTTGTAAAAATCGCTTTGAGCGTTTTTGGATAGTTGTTTTTTTGTATTGTTATCGCAATGCCGTAAGGCTTTAACGATGAAACACCTTGTGATACTACTGACTCTATCAGGGAAGTATCATCGTTGATGCTCTCTAAGTTTTGTTGTGCAGTGAAGAGTTTATCGCTGAGTGTTTTGCTCTTAGATTCTTTTTGAAGAACTTTTGCTTGTAGTGTTTGAATCTCACTTTTTGCCTCTGCAATTTTTTGAGTATTTTTTGCATGTAAGTTTTGTACATGCTTTTGCAACATCTCTTTTTGTGCTTTTAAAAATGCAAACTCTTTTGCATAAGCTTGTTCAATCTCTGTAGATGCAAAGAGTGAAAACGAAGTGATAAGGAGTAGTAAAATAATTTTTTTCATTAGTTTTTCTCGCTTAAGATAAGTGCATTGGGGAGGGTAAAGTACCCAGAGCGGATCTGCTTTTTAAACGCATCGAAAAGTGCAAGAATCTCTTTTTGCTTTTCGCTGTTAAGCTCCTCTTTGTAGTTCCACTCATCAGCATCTTTGACTACAAAACCGACCTTCTCATCTGGTGTTTTAAAAAACATCATAGCCGTGCCAACCCGAGCTACTTCTACAAGTTTGTTCTCGCCATTTAGCTTAATGCTTTGTTTAAAGATAGCATTTTCTTTTGTCATACGAATCTCATCTCCATAAGCATTGTAAACAAATGAAAGTGCTTTTTGTGGGGTAATGAGTGAGCTTTGAAGTTGCTCTTTTATGTGAGCTACCGAAGCTAAACGATCTTGTGTTTTAAAAGGGATAGCTTGCTTTATCATCTCTTCTAAGTTCGTGATAGCTTCAAGTACGAGAGGTGTAAGACCTGCTGAGTTTTTTCCAGCTTGTGCTATTTTTGACTGTACGGCTGTTAACTCTTTTGAGATTTGTTTGATTTTAAGTTCTTCGCGAGAGATCATCCCTTGAAGTTCACTTCTTTGTTGTGTGAGTGACTTCATATCTGCCTTGTAAGCATCTTTTTCATCACCTATTTGAGAGCTGAGTGTTTGCACTTCACCACGGAGTTTCATTAAAGATTTTGCCATGTTTTCATCTGAAGAGGCACTCAGTAGTGAGCCTGCAAGCAAGAGTGAAAGAGCAAATGGAATAGTTTTGTGAGACATAGTCTTCCCTAAAATTTAAGATAGCGAATTTTATAACAGAGGGGTTACTTGCAAATTACTTCTTGGTAACACTTTGGTAACAAGATGACTTTCTTGTAATACAAATGTTGCTTCAATTAAAGAAGGGGGATCTAAAGGGAAGACTAAGCAATGATTTGCTTAGTCTAAGAGAATTATTAGTATACGAAAGTTTCAACAGGAGCCATTGAGCCAGCTGTACCTTTCCAAATATTAGCTTCAGTTACACCAGCACAAGTGCTGTTGTCATCTACATTAATAGTACCACTTGCACCCATTTGGATACCTGTTGCCGTAGCTCTGTTTGTTATCCAGTCAGTAAAGGCATTTTCAGTTGTACTTATTATTTTAGTATTGTTTTTACTATATGTAAGAGCATCAGTTAAAGTTGTCTTGTTATCTTTGAAGCAAATAACTCCATTTACATGCATAGC
>WFMY01000251.1 GCA_015488855.1 Helicobacteraceae bacterium | reverse complement strand
ATAATTTAAAATCATTTTTACTATAATAAATGTATAATAAGAATAACAAACTATTTAAAGGGTAAATATTGATTGATGCAGAGTACAGAAGTGAAGAAAGATTCGCAAAACTATCATTGGCATATACTACAGATGATGAAAAACAAAAGGTGATTAAGTGTGTAGATGAAATTACCGCAAAATATGATGCACAGCCTGAAACATACACTTGTAGTATCTCTGATGGTAAGAGAGAAGTACTTGTTATCGAATACCATGATGATATGGATCGCGTATCAGGACCAATATTTGAAGAGATCATGAAAGAGTTATGTATAACTAACTGTGAGTAGAGGTTGATTGAGTGTGACATTTCGCTATACTGACAAAAATAAATTTTATTTAAGGGAAAACTAATGGCAGAAGAAGAAACAACAGAAGAAAAAGAGGAAGGGACAGGAAAGAAGTCCAATATGCTTATGATAATTATCATAGCTGTTTTAGTTTTAATTATAGTTATTGGAGCGATTGTCGCTGTTGTCCTTATGGGTGATGATGAAGAACAGGCTATGTCAAATAATCAACCAGCAACGCAACAAGTTGCAACACCTCAAAAAAGAAGAGCAAATACTGCACCTCAAGATTCGCGTCCTTTAAGCGAGATAGGGATTCTCTACCCACTTGATAGCTTTACAGTAAACCTAAAAAGTGACTCAGGCAGAAGATATCTTAAAACTACATTGTCGCTTGAACTAAGTGATGAAGCCCTCTCCGTAGAACTGGATGCAAAATCCCCTGTTATAAGAGATAGAATCATTCGAATACTTACTTCAAAAACATTAGAAGAGATATCTTCTAAAAAAGGGAAACAGAAAGTATCTGATCAAATTCAAGATACTCTTAACTCTATGATTTCAGATGGACGGATACAGGGTATCTATTTTACAGAATTTGTTATCCAATAGATGATAGGGATAGATCTTATTAAAACTTCTCGTATGGAGCGCTTTATGGAGCGCTTCGGCGATAAAGCACTCCAGAAATTTCTTTCTCAAGATGAGATAAACTTAGTAAAAAACTACAAAACTGCTGCTGGATTTTGGGCTACAAAAGAAGCTACTTCCAAGGCACTTGGCGTAGGCATCGGCAAGGAGTGTAGTTTTTTTGACATCACCATATCAAAAACAGACAAAGGTGCTCCTATCATAAAACTATCGGACAAAATTATCCATAACTTCAACATCAGAGATACCAGTGTCTCTATCACTCATGATGGGGAATATGCCATAGCAGTTACAGCACTCCAAACACTCTAACCTCCACCAACAAAGTCAAGCAACTCCAGTTTATCTCCATCAGATAATCTATATTTATCCCAGTTATCCTGCTTGACTATCTCCATATTGACAGCAGCCGCCATAACCTTAGTTACTAAATCTAGTTCTTGGAGTACATATACTAATGTAGCTCCATCTTCAAACTTTTTTTCTTCACCATTAATGAATAATTTCATATTTTTTCTTTATATTCCTTAATTTTTGAATTATAATTTTATACGGCAGATTATATCAAAGAATTTGTTATAAGTAGCTATTATGGTCAGGCACCTATGAAAAGATACTCTGTTCATTCTCATTTCATTTAGCTATTATACACTTCAATAACTAAAATAAAAAGAGTAGCCAATGTTTAAAACACTAATCGTATCAATCTTTATAACTATGCCAATCTTTGCATCAGCAGTATCTGTGAGTGTCATAAAACCC
Source organism: Helicobacteraceae bacterium (assembly GCA_015488855.1). Lineage (GTDB taxonomy): Bacteria > Campylobacterota > Campylobacteria > Campylobacterales > Sulfurimonadaceae > Sulfurimonas. The sequence continues at coordinate 4,458 of WFMY01000251.1, read as the reverse complement.
ATTGAAAAAAACATAGCTATTACAGTAGAAGCTATAGGTACTGTTATAGCAAAGAATAAAACTAGCATAACCGCAAAAACAAGAGGTCTCTTAAAGATGAAAGTTTCACAAAGTAGTTTTATTACTAAGGGAGAACTTATTGCTGAAATAAGCAATAAACCTCGTGAAATAAAAATAAAGCTTTTAAAGAAAAGTTTAAAACTGCAAAAAATGGGAATAGCATTCCAAGAAGATAAAATAAAAACAGCTCAAGATAAGTACAATATGGGTGTTGGTTCACAAAACAGTTATCTCGCTCAGAAAATGATGCTCGGACAACTTCAAAAGCAGTACAATACTTCGCAAAATGGGTATAAAGCACTTCTACTAGAACAAAAAAATAGCATAATCTATGCATCTAAAAGCGGTGTGATAACAAATGTACAAGCTAATGATAGCTACATAAACTATGGTGCAAAGATAGCAACTCTTTTAGAAAATAAAAATATTATAAAACTCTTTGTAGATAGTGCTTATGCACAAGAGATACAAAAAAATATGAATGTTAAGATTTTGAGTAGCTATAAAAACTGCAATGCAAAAGTTGTAGATATTTTACCCCGTAGCTCAAATAACTTAGTTGAAGTGATGGTACAACCTAATGAGAACCTTCCTTTAAATCTACAAATAAATGCACAAATTATACTTAAAAAATCAAATGGACAACTCATTCCAAAAGGTGCTATTGTTCTTGTTGAAAATCATCCTGCTGTTTATCTCATAGATGATAAAAATATTGCCCATTTAGTTTTTATAGAGATACAAAAAGATATGATAGACAAAGCACTCATCAAAAATACTTTACCAGAGGATGCAAGAATAGCCCTCAAAAATGCCTATATGCTCCATGATAATTTAGAAGTGAGGGTAAAATAATGCAAGAAAAAAAAGATTTTTACCACTATATTTTAAGAAACAAACTTGCTATAATTCTTATCATTTCACTTTTAGCAAGTGTTGGCTATAAGCTTTCAACCACTATTCCGCAGGGCGTATTACCAAATATTTTTTTTCCTCGTATTGAAGTAAGTATTACCAGTGGTCATGATCCCATAGCTCAGATGCTCTACTCTGTAACAAAGCCAAGCGAAGGGGCTTTAAAAACGGTGCAAGATGTTGATAAAATAGTCTCTTCTACCTCTGTTGGAACAACCGATATAAATATCTATTTTAACTGGAGTATTGACCCCTATTTAGCGTATCAACTTGTACAAGCTCGTATGGCAGATATAAAAAACTCCATAGGTACAAAAGCGAAGGTTACCATAAGACAAGCGACACCAAGTATGTATCCTGTCTCCATCTACACCATAAGTTCAGACAATATTTCTCGTGCAAAACTTACCGAAAAGCTCTACTATGAACTCAAACCTGTAATGCTTGGCATTGACGGTGTTTTTGACATACAGATGAAAGCCCCTGCTTGGAGTGAATACAAACTTGTGCTTGATAGTAAAAAAATTGCAGCGTATAAACTCAACATAAATGACATCATCACCCAACTAAAAGCCCAAAATACCATAGATTTCTTAGGACTTATAAACTCTAAACACACCCAATATATTTTATCTTTAAAGCAAAAAAGAGAAAATGCAAATGAACTCCTTGACCTAGAGATTAATCTTGGTAATCAAAAAAGCATAAAACTCTCAAACATTGCACTTCTGCTAGAACAACAAAATCCTATCAAGCAATTTTCAGCATCAAGTAGATATAAAAACAGTGTCGTATTTGACCTTCTCCGCCAACCAGATGCAAATGCAGTAAGTGTACAACAAGCTTTCAACCAAAAAGTAAAGGAGCTTAATAAAAAACTTTCTCATGATGGGATACATATACAGAAGTATTATGATGGAACAGAGTTTATCAAAGAGGCTGTAAGTAGTGTCATAGATGCCATAGCCCTTGGTTCTATCATTGCAGTGCTTATAGTTTTTTTCTTTTTAAGAAAGTTCACGCTCTCTTTGACATCTCTTGTTATCATACCTATTACTTTTTTCATCACGATGATTGGGATGAAACTTATAGGGATAGATTTCAACATCTTCTCTCTTGGTGGGATGGTAGCAGCACTCGGTGGATTGATAGATCATATGCTCATAGTGATAGAAAGTATTGAGAACCACTATGAAAAAGGTCAAAGCAAACAAAATGCGATTATCAAAGGGTCTCGTGAAATATTGCCTGTCATGATCGTAGCTACCATCCTTTCTGTTCTCATATTTCTCCCACTTCTCCTTGTAAGTGGGATAGTTGGGGAATTTTTCAAACAGTTATCTATTGTTTTAGTTATCACTTACTTAGTCTCTCAAGTTATAGCTATTTTTCTAACACCTATCATCGCTTATCTTGCACTTCCAAATACTGTGAACAAACATGAAGATTTTATCCAAAGGTACATAAACAGATATATTAATTTTTTACGAAAAAGTTTCAAATACTCTTGGATTTCCTTACCGATCATCATCGTTTCACTTGCAACTTCTGTCTATCTTTATCTCCATACCCCTTCTACCTTTTTACCAGAGTGGGATGAGGGCAACATAGTTGTTGACCTAGTCCTACCCACAGATATAACACTAGAGCAATCTCAAGAAGAGTTTGCTCAGATAGGAAAAATTATCTCCACTATAGAGGAAGTAGATGGTTGGAGTATGCGGATAGGGACAGGACTTGGAAGGCTGAGTGTTCCCATAAATCATGGAGATTTTCTCGTAACGCTCAAGGCACATCATAAACGCAGTAGTTTTGAAGTGATAGATACATTAAGAAGTAGGATAGAAGCACAAATACCAAACATTGTAGAACTTGGTCTCTCTCAGGTTTTAGAAGATAGACTCGGCGATATTATGGGAGCAGAAGCACCAATAGCGGTGATGCTTTATGGTTCAAACCCTGATGAACTCATACAAGAGGGGTATAAACTACAAAAAAAACTCAAAACCATAAAAGATGTTGAAGAGGTAAATGTTCTTACCTCTTATGCCTCTCCATCCATTAATATTCAAGCCAAAAGCATTGCCCTCTCAAGATATGGAATAAATGAAGCGATGATAAGAACTCAGATTCGCTCACTTTATTTTGGCGAAGTGGTCTTAAGCATAGCCAATGGTGAAAATCTTACAAATCTCAGAGTGATTATGAGTCGCCCAAATATCGACCCTATAGAGTATCTCAAATCTACTCTTAAAATCTATTCGCCAACGCTTAAGAAGCAAATCCTACTTAAAGAGTTAGCCGAGATAAGCTACCAACATAAAGTAGCCGAAGTTACACACTATAACCTCTCCCCTGTTTGTGTATTGGGAGTGCGTTTTAAAGGCAACGATATGAGTGGCGTGGTAAAAGATATCCAAACTTCTCTTACAAACGCAGACCTGCCTGATAATATCACAACAGATATAAGTGGCTTTTACAAAGAACAACAGAAGTCTTTTAAAGAGATGAGTTTAGTTATCTTGTTTGCTATTACCATCATCTTTATAGGTTTACTACTAAACTTTAGTTCTCTTCGCATAGCATTCAGCATACTCATGGCATTAATCCTCACAACAACGGGGGTTTTAGGAGCTTTATACCTCGCAGGAAAACCACTTGATATCATGGCGTTTATGGGAATTTTAATTGTACTTAGTATTGTAATAAATAACAATGTACTAATCTTTGATTTTTATCAGAAAAATCCGCAAAAAAGAGATAATGAAATAGAGCAACAGCTTGATGCCCTTGCTCTAAGAGCAAAACCAATTCTTATGACCATGGTCTCAAATGCCTTAGCACTGCTACCTATCGCTTTAGCCATAGGAACTGGAACACAGATTATTCAAGATCTAGCTATTGCTATTATGGGTGGTTTGCTTTTTGCTATAGTTATCAATCTATATATACTTCCTTTATTCTTTAATTTTATAAGGATTCGATAAGACTAAGCTTTATTTACTTTTTATTATCAAATAACTTATATAATTTTACTTACAACACTTGACACAAAAGGACTAAAGAATGAAAGTAAAAGTAGTTATATCAACAATCGTAGCGTCACTATTAATGGGGACAACAGCACTAAGTGCAGATGCATTGCATGATTCTGTATCAGCTAAAGAAGCTAAAGCATTGCAAAATCCATCAGCAGTAAAAGATCATGCTCAAGCACAGGCGGAAGTAGAAAAAACAGTATCAAAAGATCACTATATGGCAAAACTCGATGCTGATAATTTTAAGACTGAAGTAGAAAAAGAAGATGCAAGAAGATTGCATAAAATCATCGACAAAGAGATAAACACTCACCATACAAATACAAAACAAGCTCCAAAAGAGATTATGAGTGGATTGCAAAATAGCATTATGGCTTTGCGTGCACTTCAGGCAAATAATAAATTAGCGGCTAAGGAAGCACTTGAAAGTGCAACAAAATCATTT
>WFMY01000250.1 GCA_015488855.1 Helicobacteraceae bacterium | reverse complement strand
GGCTATAGCCGATATTTCGTCATTACCATGAGCATCAAATCTTTTTGTCAAGTCATTTTCACTTGCATCTAAATCTTTAGCTAGATAAGCTAAGCGATTTAAAGGTTTTAAAATAACCAACACAATTACACTAATAATAAAAAGTATGACCAATGAAATTACTGAGATTAAAACTGTTTTTAATGTTTCATTTTCACTAGCAACTCTTGGACCTATGGTATCTTGATCTTTTTTAATCGATAATTTTATATCTTGATTTAATTTTGCTATATGTGGTCCTATAACATCGAGCTTGTTATGTACAATACTGTTTCTTGCTGCTATGATGCCTCCTATCTGATCAGCTCCATCTTTATATACTTTTATCAATTGTGTAGCTTGCAAGAGTTGCGCTCTTCTTTTTTTGTTTTGCAATCCATTTCTTGTCGTGACTAAAGATTTATGTAGATTGTGAAACTCTTTGTTCGCTCTTTGAAAATCTTTTTGAGAATTATCGAGTAGATATTTAGTTGTATAAAGCCTTGCTAAGAGGAGTATTCTGATGGATTTTGCTGCATCTAAGGCAGAATCAGTATCACCATCTTGATTTGCACTATTCATAACTGATGTTATAAGCTGTTCTATCTTCTTTCCATTGACATATAAGTTTTTAAATACAATTTTATTTCTTTTTTCATAAAATGCTACTACTTGATTGAAATAATTTTTATAATCAATAAGTTGTTTTTGCACCTCTTTTACCTTCTGTGCGCGTGAGGGTTCTTGTATCTCTTTGAGCGCTCTATTGACCAATATTGTGGTTTTGTTGTAGTAGTCCTCAAACTCATTAAAATCTTTTTTTGAATTGGTTTTTATATAATCTTTTACATTCATTCTAACCATAAGCATATTTGATTGAACGCGACTTGCTAAAACACTATTTTTAGCCATCTCTCTATAGCTTGTAAAACCATCAGAAGCTTTGCCTATACCACTATAGACGAAAATAGATAAAGCAACAACTGATAATATGATCATAAAAAATGACCATGAAAACTTTGCTTTTATACTCATAACAATCCCTTTTTATTTTGTCGAATTATACTTTTTTTAAATTAAAAAGGTACTTAAAATTTGATATAGAATGCCATTATTGTTGTAAAATGGGAACAAGGATGAATTTGAAGCTATATTATGAAAATAAATCATCATTTTTAGCTACATTTAAAATTCTTGTGATAAACTTGCTTTTGAAATTATTTTATAACGGAGAAATATAATGGCAGTAATTATTAATGACACATGTATCAACTGCGGTGCGTGTATTGACGAATGTCCTGTTGAAGCTATTGTTGATGAAGATGATAATCCACAAGATGAAGAGATTTACTATGTGTATGGTGACAAATGTGTTGAGTGTGTAGGTCATCATGATGAACCTGCATGTGCGACTGCATGTCCTACTGAAGGGTGTATTACTTGGGATGCTATTGGTGAAAGTCCAGAGCATCGTGAAAATATTACAGAAGATCAACGCTCAAATCACGAACCAGTCGTAGAGTAACGCTGACTTTCTCTTCTACCCCCTTTTCTCGCTCTTTTTGAGCGGGAATCTTCAAATTTAACTAAAAAAACATAAAAATTTCGATATAATTGCGCTCTAATTTTAAAATATATCAGGAGTTTTGATGGAAAGAACACTATCAATTATTAAACCAGACGCAGTAGCTAAAGGTGTTATCGGTAAGATATTAGACCGCTTTGAAAGCAATGGACTTAAGATTGCAGCAACAAAAAAGATGCAACTCTCTCGCGGGGATGCAGAAGCATTTTATGCAGTTCATGCTGAGAGACCATTTTTTGGTGATCTTGTTGACTTTATGATCTCTGGACCAGTAGTTGTTACTGTTCTTGAGGGTGAAAATGCGATGAGCAAAAACCGTGATCTCATGGGGGCTACTAACCCTAAAGAGGCTGAAGCTGGAACTATTCGTGCAGACTTTGCAGAAAACATTGATGCAAATGCAGTTCATGGAAGTGATTCTGTAGAAAATGCAGCTGTAGAGATTGCATTTTTCTTCTCAGAGAGAGAAATTTCATAATTTAAACGATGAAAATATCTCTACATAAGATTACTAAAACGCCATTAGATTTTGAAGTAAAATCTGACAAAATGGTTTTTAAAGGTAATTTACAGTATGATGCGAACAAATTAATTTTGTTACAAGCAAGATTAAGTGGTTCGCTACAAACTGATTGTTCTATCTGTGCAACTGAGTTTCAAAAGAGAGTTGATGAAGATATAAATTTTTTTATATCTGATGGTATGTATGAGAGTGCATCAGATACTTTAGTCGATGTAGTCGAGTGTTTTGACTCGATGATAGATATGGACGAATTATTAAACGCAGAGATAGAACTTATCAAAAGTGACTACAATAATTGCCCAGAGTGTGCAAGTTAATTACACTCAAAATTAAATTAAATTAAGGAGCCCAATATGGCTGTACCTAAAAGAAGAGTCTCGCACTCTCGTTCTGCAAAAAGAAGAACGCACTATAAAATCACTTTAGCAAAACCAGTTAAAGACAAAGATGGAACTTATAAGCTTCCACACCATATTAACCCAACTACTGGTGAGTATAAGTAAAGAATGGTAAAAATTGCTATTGACGCAATGGGTGGGGACTTTGGTCCTGCACCAATTGTTAAAGGAACTATCGCTGCACTAAAGAAGAAGAGATTTATCCCTATTTTAGTGGGAAAACAAAGCGAAATTTTACCTCTATTACCAAGGCGTTATAGAGGTAAAATTTCTATAGTAGATTGTGATGATGTTATCTCTATGAGCGATGCTGCAACTGATGCCATCAAGAGAAAAGAGAGTACGATCTATACAGCGATGGAGTTAGTGAGAAATGGTGAAGCTGATGGCGTAGTTTCAGCTGGACATAGTGGAGCTACTATGACGCTAGCTACTTTAAGACTTGGTAGGCTAAAAGGTGTCTTACGCCCAGCTCTAGCCGCTCTGATGCCAACAAAAACTTCAAACCGCTCCATCTTAATGGATGCTGGTGCAAATGTAGATTCAAAAGCTGAACATTTAGTTCAATTTGCTATTATGGGTGGATGCTATGCTGAAGATATGTTTGGCATTGAAACGCCAAGAATTGGTCTACTTGCAAATGGTGAAGAGAAATCCAAGGGCAATGAAGTCACCAAAGAGGCATTTAGTATGCTTCAAGGCTATAAAGGCTTTAGAGGCAATGTAGAGGGTGGAGATATTTTCAATGCATCTACAGATGTTATCACTTGTGATGGTTTCATAGGCAATTTAGTCCTTAAAGCTAGTGAAGGTGTTGCTTCAACTGTGAGTGGTCTCATCAAAGAGTACATCCGCAAATCTCCTATCTCTATTACAGGGGCTCTTCTTATGAGAAAAGTTTTTAAACTTCTCAAAAAACAGATGGATTATGAAGAGGTTGGTGGGGCTCCACTCATAGGTATTAAAGGTTGTGCCATTGTCTCTCATGGCAAAAGTGGTCCAAAGGCTATTAAAAATGCAATTTTTCAGGCTATCTCTTATACTGAAACAGGTGTTAATAAGCATATCGTAGAACGATTAGCTGCACTTAAAGAAAAACAAATTCAAAAAGAAGGCTCTTAAATGGCTTATGCTTCATTTCGCTCCATCGGTGCTTATGTTCCAAAAAAAATTCTTAGCAATAAAGATTTGGCAACTATGGTTGATACTTCTGATGACTGGATTACAAAAAGAACAGGCATAAAAGAGCGTCACATTGCAGCTAAAGAAGAATTTACTTCTGATATGGGTGTAAAAGCTGCAGAGCTTGCATTGGAGAGAAGTGGTTTAGCAAAAGAAGATATAGATATGTTAGTGTGTGCTACTATCAGCCCTGATTATTTTTGTATGCCTTCAACAGCGACTGTTATCTCTGCAAAATTAGGTTTAAAAAATGTAACCGCTTTTGATATCTCTGCTGCATGCACAGGTTTTATTTATTCACTCTCTATTGCTAAAGCTTTTATTGAGTCTGGTATGAAGAAAAATGTACTCATTATAGGTGCAGAAAAGCTCTCTGCAATCACAGACTACAGTGACCGTGGAACTTGTATCTTATTTGGAGATGGTGCTGGAGCTGCTGTGATCTCTGCTACAGATAACAAAGCAGAAGCTATCATTGATGTCCATACTGGTGCTGATGGTGAGTATGGTGACCTTCTTATGACACCTAATGGTGGAAGTGGTTCAGCCCATGATGCACTTGAGCAAGAGTCTAGCTCTTGTTTTATGCAGATGAAGGGAAATGAGACTTTTAAAGTAGCTGTGCGTACTCTCACTAAGGATGTAGTAGAAATCTTAGAAGAAAATGGTATTCAAAGTGATGCTATCAAACATTTTATCCCACATCAAGCTAACTATCGCATCATTAAGGCGGTAGGGGATGCTCTTAAGATGAAAGAGGAACAAGTAGTTCTCACTGTTGCAAAATACGGAAACACCTCTGGAGCTTCAATCCCTATGGCTATCAATGATATCTATGAAAGTGGTCGCTTACAAAAAGGTGAACTGATGCTTCTTGATGCTTTTGGTGGTGGACTCACTTGGGGTTCAGCACTTATCCCTTTTTCTCCTAAATAAAACTTTAGTTATTTTCGACGCTCCTCTTTTCGTCTTTTTGGAAAAAGGGAGTTAGTCTCTTTAGTAAGAGCTAAATTAAGCTCTTTAAAAAAAAGTTCTTCACTAGGAAGTGTAAGCTTAGTATCTCTTAGTTTTTCTCCCCACATAGGGTTAGGAAAGTAGGAATCCTCCTCAAATCTTGCCATAATATGAATATGAACACGGGGAAGCATGTTTGCAAAAGAAGCCATATTGATTTTTTTAGGTTTATAGTAAAATTTCATATGAAATTCTATGATGTCATAGATCTCCCAAAGTTTTTGGCGTAGTTCCTTGGGCATATCTCCCAACTCTTTAAAAGGTTCTTTTGTAAAGATTTTTAACCAAGGAATCTCACTTTGTTCTTTTTCTATAGAGAAGTAAGTGTCTTCGTAGATGATAGTTTTCATGTAAAAGTCCTCCATAGACTCAAAGCAAAAGAGATTTAGTCTCTACTTCGATTTCTTCCGCCACCACTTCTGTTACGGTTACCACCATCACGGTTTCCACGATAACCGCCACCATTACCACCATTACCACCGCCATTGCTGCCACTATTGCGGTTACGATTACCTCTGTAACCACCTCGACCACGACCACGACCGCCACCACCATTACCACGCTTTGCGGCACGCTCTAAGATAGCTTCGATACGCTCAGCTGGGATACCAATCTCACTTGGACCTTTGATGCTCTGTCTGTCAAGTAGGGTAGAGATGAGTTTATACATGATTTGTTCTTCATCTATATCTTCTTTGAGCATATCTAAAATTTTATGCGCTTCATCATAGATTTTTTGCTCTTCTATATTTTTTACGATAAGTTTTAAGTTATTTGCACGCAGATCGTTTTTGCTTGGCACAAAAGCATGGTTGATAGATGTTCCAACTTTACTTTTGATACGCTGAAGCTCCTTAAATTCTATAGGTGTTACTAAGGTGATAGCTGTACCTTTAGTTCCTGCACGACCAGTTCTACCAATACGGTGAACATAAGACTCAGGGTCAAAAGGGATATGGTAGTTAAATACATGTGAGATATTATTTACATGGATACCACGAGCAGCAACATCGGTAGCTACGAGAACTTTTACTGAGTTCTCTTTGAAGCCCTTGATCACTGTTTCTCTTTGGCGTTGCTCCATATCTCCATGAAGACCATTGGCGAGGTAACCAGCATTTGAAAGGACATTTGAAAGACGATCAACTTCTGATTTTGTTCTACAAAATACAACTGCTTTACCTGTAAGGTCAGCATCCATCAAACGGATGATAGCATCATCTCTTTCAGACTCTTCGATAACATAATACTCTTGAGTGATATCTGTGTTTGTTGTCTCACCTTTGGTGATAGAGATAAATTCTGGATTATCAAGAATGCGTTCCGCAAGGAGTTTGATAGGTCTTGGCATGGTAGCTGAGAAAAGAAGTGTTTGACGAGAAGATGGTAGATACGAAAAGATTTCATTGATATCATCTAAAAAGCCCATGTCGAGCATCTCATCAGCTTCATCCAGAACTACAATGGATGGTGCAAAATCTTTAAGCATGTCGCGTTTAAGGATGTCTAAAAGACGACCTGGTGTTGCAACAACAACAGATGCTCCACGGTTTATGAGGTCAAGTTGGCGTTTGTATGAACTACCACCATAGACAGTTACTGTTCTAGCTCCTAAATTACGACCATACTTAAAGAGTTCATCTGAAACTTGAGTAGCAAGTTCACGGGTAGGCGTGATAACTAGAAGTCCTACACTACCATCATGCGGGATGTTGTTAAGTGCTGGAAGACCAAAAGCTGCTGTTTTACCAGTACCAGTATGTGCTTGACCAACCATGTCTCGACCAGCAAGGACTACAGGGATAGCCTGAGCTTGGATAGGACTTGGTGTAACAAAACCTGCCTGTTTTACTGCTTGGAGTAAATCTTTGTTGAGACCTAAGTCATTGAATGTTGTAGTAACTTCTTCTTCTGTTGTTTGAGTGTTTTCTTGTGCATTTTCTTGCATCATTTACCTTTGTTAAGGGGATGACGCAAGAGTGTTGAACTCAGAGTTGAACGAAAGCACCGTCCCCTAAAATATTTAGCGAATTATACCCAAATTATCTACAAAATATCTTGAAGTGTATCTATCTTGTATGTATTTAAGTTTAAATTGTGTAAAGTTAAGCATCATAGATAAAGGTTTATTATGGATTTGTATTTGGTTCTTATTGGGGTTTTGTCTTTGTTTATAAGCATTTTGCTGTATCTGCTTTTTAAACAAAATGTAGATTTAAAAGATATGGAGATAGAGTATGCGATACTCACAACAAAGTATGATGAAGAAAGTAGAAATTCACAAGAGAAACTTGATGCACTGCAAAGTGCAAAGGAGTCTCTCTCTGTAGAATTTAAAAACCTTGCAAACCAAATCTTTGAGGATAAATCTAAACAGTTCAATACAACTTCAAAAGAACAGTTTGAGCATCTCTTAAAACCTTTTCGTGAACAAATAACAAACTTCTCAAACCAATCCAGAGAGCAGTTTACTCAGGAGCTAAAAGATAGAACTCTCCTAAAAGATGAACTCTCAAGACTTAAACAGATGAATGAACAACTCTCTAGTGATGCACTAAACCTTACAAACGCTCTCAAGGGGGAGAACAAAACCCAAGGAAATTGGGGTGAGATAATCTTAGAACGCATCTTAGAGGATTCGGGACTGAGTGAGGGTAGGGAGTATGAACTTCAGGTTCATCTCAAGTCAGATGAGGGCAAACGCTATCTTCCAGATGTTGTTGTGCATCTTCCTGAGGGTCGGGATATTATCATCGATTCTAAAATGTCGCTTACTGCTTATGAAAAGTTTGTCAATGAAGAAGATGCTTTTGCCAAAGAGGTGGCATTAAAAGAGCATATACTCAGTATTAAAAATCATATCAAAGAGTTGAGCTCAAAACAGTATGAGAAGTTAGAGGGTGTCAATACTCTTGACTTTGTCTTGCTTTTTATGCCTATAGAGGGTGCTTTTCTCTTAGCACTTGAGCAAGATGGTGAGTTTTTTAAGCGTGCTTATGAGAGTAACATACTTGTTGTTTCCCCCTCTACACTTCTTGTGACACTACGAACCATAGAGCATATTTGGCGAACGCAACGACAACAAGATAATGCACAAAAAATTGCAGAAGAAGCAGAAGCAATGTATGAAAAACTTGTTGGTTTTGTAGATGAGATGCAAAAGATAGGCTCTCTCATAGATAAAACAAAAGATTCGTATGACATAGCAATGAATAGACTTAAAACTGGTCGAGGCAATGTGATAAAACGCGCACAAAATATGAAAGCCTTAGGACTTAAGCCTAAAAAGAATCTCTCTCTAAAAAGTGAAAATGAGTAAGTTACCCTTAATATTACTAAGAGTATAATTTATTCAAATAAATTAAGGAATTATTAGATGCAAGAGAGTAGGATAAAGTTTTTTCACTCTATACGATTTAAAATACTCTTTTGGTTTATCCTTATCTCCGTCTTGCCTATCATCTATTTTTCATACTCTAGTTATACTCAAAACAATAAAAATATTATGCAAGAGGCTCTTCAAGAGATGACTCAGACAGTATCTTTAAATGTACTTTTGATACAAAACTGGTTTTCTTATCGTGAAACTGACATAGTCGTATGGTCTAAAAATGTAAGGAATATTCATTTTTTAAAAAAACTCATTGCTTTAAAAAAACAGATTGATAAGTCAAGTATAGCTACAAAAAAGTTGATGAACTCTGAGGAGTATCTAAGCCTTGTTGCAAAGGAGCAAGAAAATTTGGTTTTGCTCTCTTTAGAGTATGACTATATATATGATCTCTTTTTGATAGATTTAGAGGGTAACATTCTTTATACTGTTGCAAAAGAAGATGATCTTGGTCGTTCGCTAGTTGATGGAAAATACAAAGATACTAAGTTCGCTAAAACAGTAAGAAAAACCATACAAGACCAAAAAATGCATTTTTCAGATATGGAGCATTATGCCCCTTCTAAAAATGCTATTGCTGGTTTTATCACTGCACCCCTTGTTGATGAAAATGGTAAGCTTGTTGGAGTGTTTGCAGTACAGTTACGCTTAGATAAAGTGCTTAATCTCTTTTATGAAACTGATTACGAACAATCTTTTTCTTACTATCTTGTAGGTGAAGATGCTCTTCTTCGTTCAAAAATCGACTCTTTAGAAGATATTCTCAATCCAGCTAAAAAGATAAAAACAAAACAATTTGAACTTTGGGCTAAAAATCATCAACATAATCAAGTGATAAGAATATATCAAAATATAGAACTATTAGATATAAACTGGAGACTTATTGGCGAGATGAATACAAAGGGACTACTTCAAGAACAAAGAGAATATGCAAAACAAGTGAGTCTGTTTTTAGTGATCATGGTGCTTGTTATTGTAATAATATCATTTATCATTGCAAATCAGATAACTAAACCTATCTTTAAATTAGTCAACGCTACAAACGACTACTCAATGGGGTATCGAAACATCAAAGTAGATGTGGATTCAGAGTCAGAGATAGGGCATCTTAGTAGTGCCTTTAACCAGATGATGCTTACACTATACAATAATGAAAACGAACTTTTACAAACAACAAAAAAAGCACAAGAAGCTGTTAAAAGTAAGTCAGAATTTTTAGCGAGTATGTCTCATGAGATACGCACACCAATGAACGGTGTAATAGGGATGTTGGGCTTACTCATTAACACAAAACTCGATAAAAAGCAAAGACATCATGCCCATTTAGCACAAAGTAGTGCCAATGCTCTACTCTCTCTCATCAACGATATCTTAGACTTCTCTAAAGTAGAAGCTGGAAAATTAGAGTTAGATTGTCATGAGTATATGATACGAGATGAGTTTGGAGATTTTGCAGAGGCAATGGCTTTTAAAGCACAAAATAAAGGGGTCGAACTCATCCTTGATGTCTCTGAAATCGAGTACGATAAAGTAGTAGCAGACAAAGGTAGAATAAGACAGATCCTTACAAACATAGTTGGAAACTCTGTGAAGTTTACAAACGAGGGTCATATCCTCATCAAAGCAAAACTTGAAGTAGGTATCAACAAAGTAGCTAGACTCAAAGTAGATATTGTAGATACTGGGATAGGGATTCCAAAAGGAAAGATAGGGACACTTTTTGAGTCATTTACTCAGGTTGATGCCTCTACGACAAGAAAATTTGGAGGGACAGGTTTAGGTTTAGCTATAGTAAAAAAACTTTGTTCTCTTATGAATGGTGAAGTAAGGGTTAAGAGTGAGTTTGGCAAAGGAAGTTCTTTTTGTATAGATGTAGAGGTGAAGTTAGCCCCAGATGCACAAAAAGTATCTCCAAATATAGATATAAAAGATAAAAAAGTATTAATAGTGGATAATAATGAACAAAGTATACTAGCGATTAAAAATCAACTTGAATATTGGGGTATGCAAGTTCAAAGTGCCAATGACACGCTTCAAGCAAAAGAGAAACTGGGGGATAACTCCTATGATATACTGCTCATAGATATTAGAAGCTCAGATATGTCAGGTAAAGAATTGGCAAGAGAGATTCGTCAGAATGCAGACTATAACGCTATGAAGTTAGTGATGATGACACCACTTGAGTTTAGTTTTAAAAGTGAATCAAGTGAAGAGTTTTATTTTGATGAGTATTTTCCTAAGCCAACTACAACAAAAGACTATATGCAGGTTTTTAGTGTTTTTGATACCAAAAAAAAGCCTCTTCAGATTATTCACAAAGAAGAGCAATTACCTAATACTAAATACCAATGGCCAAAATCTTTAAAGATACTTCTTGTTGAAGATAACTTGACAAATCAGATAGTTTTAAATGGAATCCTTGAAACCTTTGGTCTTCAAGCTGATATAGCAAATAATGGTGCTGAGGGAGTTTTGGCTATCAAACATGCTCATCCTCCGTATACACTGGTATTTATGGATTGTCAGATGCCTGTTATGGATGGGTACGAGGCTTCAAAAAGTATCCGTGAAGGTGGAGCAAATGAGATAAATGTTGATATACCAATAGTTGCTTTAACAGCCAATGCAATGGAAGGTGACAAAGAGAAGTGCCTAATCTCTGGAATGGATGATTATCTTTCTAAACCTATAGATGCAAAGCTTTTGTTTAAAGTGCTAAAAAAATGGATCTTAAAAGATAAGCAAGACCTTAAACCAGAGAGTTCAAAAGAACAATCAAAAATTAGTTATAGTGTAGATATCTGGGATGAAGAAGACCTTTTGGTTCGAGTCAGTGATTCAAGGACTTTACTTAAAAAATTGATGGGGATATTTGTGGTTGATATTCTCAAGCAAGTTGACTTACTAGAAGAAGCAATGCAAAATTCAAATTATTCTGACATTAAGCTTTACGCCCATACTATCAAGGGTGCAGCCGCAAATCTTAGTGCATCTAAGGTTCAAAAGATTGCAAAAGATATAGAGTTGAACTCTATAGATAGAGTGGAAGAACTAGGTACGGCTGTTGCTGAAGTTATAGAGATATTTAAACAATATACACAAGAGAAAAGTTCTCTGCAAGCAGGCACTACTACAGATTTAAAAAAGTTAAAAATTGAGTTAACTCACTTAAAAGAAAAACTAGATAAGGGTGAGTTTATCGAGACTCAGGAACTCGGTCTAGCAACTCTTGATATCAACGCTTATCTTAACGATGAGTTAAAAAATTTATATAAATACATAGATGACTTTGAGTTTGTAAAAGCTATTGAATCTATAGATAAGATTTTAGAGGAGCTAAAATGAAAGAAAAATCAGTTGTACTTATAGTTGATGATGTCGCATCAAATATACAAGTATTAGCTACATTTTTAAAAGATACATATGATTTGAAAATTGCTAATAATGGTCAAAGAGCTTTAGGATTAGCAACAACAAAGCCGTATCCAGACCTTATTCTTTTAGATATATCTATGCCAGAGATGGATGGGTACGAAGTGTTTTATAAACTTCAAGAAAATGATATTACTCGCAATGTACCTGTTATCTTTGTCACAGGTAGTGATAGTATCAAAGATGAGGAAAGGGGTTTAACCTTAGGTGCCGTTGATTATATAACAAAACCTATTAATCCTGCTATTGTAAAAGCAAGAGTCCATACCCATCTTCTTATCAAGTACCAAAGAGATGAACTTTTGTATAATGCATCACATGACCAGCTTACAGGTCTTTATAACCGTCATGTCCTAGCAGAAGAGGGGCAAAGAAAATTTGCACGCGCCCATAGAAATGGGGATGCTCTCAGTGTTATAATGCTCGATATAGATTATTTTAAAAAAGTAAATGATACTTATGGGCATCTTATGGGTGATACTATTTTGATAGCTGTCGCTGATATTCTCAGTGTTGGGATGCGTGTTGAGGATTTTACAGCAAGATTTGGTGGGGAGGAGTTTGTTGTTATTCTTGAGAGTTGTAACGCAGAGTTTGCAAAAGACAAAGCCGAACTAATAAGAAAGAAGATAGAATCAACTGTGAGTGATGGGGTCAGTATTACAGCAAGTTTTGGTGTATGTCAGCTCAATGATAACCACAATACCTTTGAACTTTTACTTAAAAGTGTAGATGAAGCTTTATACAAGGCAAAAGAATTGGGTAGGAATAGAGTAGAAATATGTTCTTAGAGATGCTTTACTTTGATCTTTGAGTTAAGAGAGAGAGCGATGAGAAGCATCAAAATCATAACAACATAAATATTGAAGATCCCATACGCCCAACCAAGGTAAGCTAACCAAAGTAGTATAGCCCCAAGTGGAGTAGGGACACCTGTAAAGTAGTTTTCAATCTCACCTGCATCTGCGTTAATATTGAAATATATAAGTCTTCTAAGTCCAGAAATGACATAAAGTATACTCAGCGGTGCTGCTACAATCATTAGGCCAGTGAGTTGTGTTTGTGCATAAACTGCTTGAAAAACTAAAAAGACAGGGACAAGCACAAAACTTAAAAAATCAGCGAAACTGTCAAGTTGGATGCCAAATTCGTTTGATAGTTTGTACTTTCGTGCAATCTTTCCGTCAAATATATCAAAAGCACCACCAATCCATGCTAAAATGATGGCTAAGAAAAAATTATTTTGAGTAATGAAGTAAATAGCTAAAAGACCAGCTGTTATATTTACAAATGTGAACATATTTGCTAAGTTAAACTGAGAAGATGGTGTAAAAAGAAATTTCATTGTTGTTAACCTTAAATAAAAAATGAATTATAGCGAAATTTAGCCTCTTTAATGAATAATTAAAATGATATTTGTTATCATTATGAATAAAATATGTGGGATTATGATGAAAACTCTTTATGATTGTAAGAAAAACTGTAAAGTACGCATACTAAAACTCAATACTAATAAAGATTTAAAACAAAGATTGATCTCTTTTGGTATGATAAAGGGTGCAGAAGTTGAAGTTATGCAACAAACAGCTCGTAAGAGTACAGTTGAGATAAAAGTAGGTAAAATGCAAATAGCCCTAAGAGATACAGAAGCTAAACTAATAGAAGTCGAACAATTATGAGTTATCAAGATGCCAAAGCGTGTCCCCTTACAGCAAACCATATAAAGGTAGCTTTAGTAGGGCAACCTAATGTTGGTAAAAGTATGTTGATCAACTCCATCTCAAATGCACATCTTCATGTAGGTAATTTTACAGGTGTTACAGTAGAGCGTACTGAGGTGTTATTTGATTATGGAGAGTACCATTTTACTATTGTTGATCTACCTGGGACTTATGCTCTTAATGACTATACTATTGAAGAAAGAGTAACCCATGAGTATCTTACTATGCACGAATATGATCTTGTCATTAATGTTGTGGACTCGACAAACTTAGAAAAAAATCTACAATTAACATCAGAACTTTTAACTCTTGGAAAGAAAGTAGTTGTTGCACTCAATATGACAGATGAGGCAATAAAAGAGGGTATAGAGATAGATGCAGAGTATATGAGTGAACTTCTGGGTGTACAGTGCATCAAGACATCTGCACAAACAAAACTTGGGCTAGAATCGCTCATCAAAAATTTAGTAATAAGTTATGAGAAAGAGTTCCATTGCTCAAAACTCATTTTTAGTGAAGCCGTAGAAGAGGAGATAAATATCCTTGTAGTGCATCTCAAAAAACATAAATATGAGAGTGCGAATAGCCATAGAAATATAGCCATCAATCTTCTTAAAAATGATAGAGTAACCTACCAAAATATTCATAATGATCCTGTGTGGACTGAACTACAACCTATACTAATAGAATCAACGAAGCACATTGAACTCCATCATGATAGTGATGATATTAAAGAAGCTTTTGCAGAAGAGTACGCTTCTTTTAACCGAGGGGTAGTTGCAGAAGTGTTACAAGAGAAAAAGAAAGTTGCGTTAAAAACTTTGAGTGAAAAGATAGATGAAGTCCTTATCCATCCTATTTTAGGAATCCCAATCTTTCTTATCTTTATGTGGGGTTTGTTTCAACTTACATTTGAAGTGGGCTCTATCCCTATGGAATGGATTAATGCATTTTTTGTTTGGCTTGGCGAGCTTATAGGTGCTACAATCTCAAATCCAGATATTCACTCTCTCGTTGTAGATGGTCTCATCTCTGGTGTAGGAGCAGTTATCCTTTTTGTGCCAAATATTATTATCCTTTTTATTGGTATTGCTCTTTTAGAGAGTACAGGTTATATGTCACGAGTAGCTTTTTTACTTGATGGTTTTTTTCACAAGTTTGGTCTGCATGGGCAAAGTTTTATCCCTCTTGTGACAGGGTTTGGATGCTCTATCCCAGCTTATATGAGTGCAAGAATCCTAAAAAATGATAGAGATAGACTGCTTACTCTTTTTATCATAGGGTTTATGTCTTGTGGTGCAAGGTTGCCTGTGTATGTCTTGTTTGCTGGTGCTTTTTTTGCACCTGATGAAGCAGGAAATATTTTATTTGCAATATACTTAAGTGGAGCAATCATAGGTTTGATGGCAGCAAAAATACTAAAAATAACAGCATTTAAAGGGGTTGATGAACCTTTTGTTATGGAGATGCCAAAGTATAGATTTCCCTCATTAAAACTCATTTGGCATACAGTTGTCTCAAAAACTATGATGTATCTGAAAAAGGCAGGAACATTTATCGCTGCAGCTTCTATGCTTGTTTGGTTTTTAAGTAATTATCCATCAAATTTAGAGCTTACTCAAAGTTATGAATCTAAGATGGAAGTTGCAGATGACTCACAAAAGAATAGACTCCAAAAAAAGCTTGATGAATCTCTTCTTGAGCAGAGTTATTTGGGTCGCATTGGGAAGTTTATGCAACCACTCTTTGAACCTCTTGGCTTTGACTGGAAGATGACTGTGGCAATCCATGCTGGTCTTGCTGCAAAAGAGGTGATAGTCTCTACTTTGGGAGTTCTGTATGCTCTTGATAGTGAAGCAACATTAGATGCGCATCATACATTGGGGCTTGATTCAGTACATGCAAATAACACATTACTCAAAGCGATTAGTAAAAATATCCCTTTTGCTTCGGCTGTCTCTTTCATAGTCTTTATTATGATTTATCTGCCATGTTTAGCTGCATCAGTAGTCTTTACTAGAGAGGCAGGGCATATAAAATATTTTTTCTATCTTTTACTTGTTACGACTATTACAGCTTATGTTTTATCATTTTTAGCTTATCATATTACAAAACTTATCTGATTATTAGGTATATTTAGTTAAAATTTGCCCATGACAAAAATATTAATGATTGAAGATGACTTAGAACTAGCTGAGATACTTACAGAGTATCTTGAGCAGTTTGAGTTTGAGGTTATTACCGAAGATGACCCTTTTAAAGCCGTAAGTATTCTTAAGTTGGAACCATTTGACTTAGTGATTTTAGATCTAACACTTCCTGGAATGGATGGACTTGAAGTTTGTGAGGCTATCCGTGAGCGTCAAGATATTCCTATCATCATATCATCTGCTAGAAGTGATGTGACAGACAAGGTAAAAGCACTCGAACTTGGGGCAGATGACTATATGCCAAAACCCTATGATCCAAGAGAACTTGAAGCCAGAATCCAGTCTGTACTTCGCCGCTATGCAGCAAAGGTGGAGGCAAAAGAGGAATCAAAATCTGATTTTAGATGTGATAAATCTGCTATGAATATCACTTACAAAAATCGTAATATTGAGCTTACAAATGCAGAATTTGGAATCCTCTCGTATATGATCCAAAAACAAGGTTTAGTTGTGTCTCGTGAAGATTTGATTCACAATGTAAATGCTATCAATGAAGACTCCTCAAACAAAAGTATAGATGTGATGGTGGGAAGAATTCGTAATAAACTAGGGGATAAAACACTCATAGAGTCAGTGCGTGGTGTTGGGTATAAACTATTAAAATAATGGCAAAGAATGGAGTCTTTCTTACTGTACTCTTTGCTTTAGTCGTCTCGTTTGTAAGTGTTAGTGTCGTTTTTTTTGAGTTTTTTAAGCTAAAT
>WFMY01000249.1 GCA_015488855.1 Helicobacteraceae bacterium | reverse complement strand
TGCTCTATCAAAGCATTTGCATCAAAGTTGTTTGGAATCACTTCAACACCTATCTTTGCACTGACAATCTCGTTGAGGATATTTTTCTTGACACCGAAGTCGATCACAACGATTTTTGCCTCTTGTGTTGGTGCATTTTCAAACTCAAATTTTATTTTAGAGTAAGTGGACTGAGTATGCTTATAAGCCTCTTTTGTACTTACCTCTTCAATGTAGTTTATCTCTTCTATGCGGGGTGAAGACTCAAGGATCTTTTTTAACTCTGTCTTATCCTTTAGAGTCGTCGATGCAACCATCATCATAGCACCCTCTGCGCGGAGCATTTTTGTTAAGTAGCGCGTATCAATATCGCAGATTCCCATCACATTATGTTTGCGTAAAAAATCTTCTAAAGAACCCTCTGCACGAAAATTAGAATAGCGTTTTTGGTACTTGCGAACAATCATACCCTTTGCATGTGCACCGAAACTTTCCATATCTTCATCATTGACACCAACGATGCCAATCTCTGGCATAGTAAAAGTTACGAATTGCCCTGCATAAGAAGGGTCACTCATAATCTCTTGGTAACCTGTAAGAGAGGTATTAAATACTATCTCACCTACGCTTGTACCCTCTGCTCCAAAGCTCTTTGCTTGGAGTAAAGTTCCGTTTTCAAGATAAATTGTTATAGTTTTCATTGTAATTCTACTCCATCCCTCTTTTTATCAACTCTTCACGATAAATTTTTTCATAAAGAATGTCAAACTCATCTGTTCCAGGGATGTATCTTTTTTTATATGTATGGATTTTATCCATTACAGCATCATCTATCTGTGAAGATTCTGCTATAAAATCTGTAATAGCGTTATAAATAATGTTTTTAATACGATTTTCCGCCACTTCAAAATGGATTAAATCCTCTTCATAAAGTTCATCAAGAATTTTGTGAGATATGTCTGAATAACGCTCTTCGTAGTTGAGTATAACACCAAATTCTGGTGCTAATTTTTTCTTGATCATAAAGAAAAGTTGTCGTTCATCTGCAAGCATAAACTCTATCTCTTCTTCATTATCTTCTATCATATCATCCGCTTTGTTCTCAAGTTCTATCTCTTGTTTGACGCTGTGTTCTAGTATTTTAAAGGCTTCATGTTCCACAGCTTCAAGACCTTGGGTCATTGTGACAGCCCCACTTTTGTTTAATTCGATAGCGATTTTTGAGGAAATATGGGGGATAGTTTTAAGAGATAATTTCATAATGAACCTTGTTAAGTATAATAATTTTGACATTTTACTATAATTAAGGTTAGAAAACGATTAGAGGAACAACCCTTTAAAAAAAATATCTATTTCATAAGATATCTTGTGATCTCTGAACCTTTTTTTGCATCCATTTTTGTCAGTATTTTCCCAACAATCTTAGGTTTGAGAGATTCTAAGATAAGAGAAGCCTCTTTTATATCCATATCTGAGAGCACTTTTGCAGATGCACCTGGCTTCATTTTAGAAAATGTTTGTGCGATTTTATCCATCTTAACATCACTAATCTTTTGAAGAATCTTTTTATGTTCTTCTAGCATTGCTTTTATATTGGCTTCTCGTTTTATAACCTCTTTACGCTTCACTTCTAATATCTCAGCCTCATAAGAAACTTTTGATTCTTTTTGTTTGAGTAACTCTTCTGTTGCACTTTTGAGTGCTTCTAGTGCCTGTTTTTGCTCATCTATACGCTCAAGCTCTATGAGAAGTTCACTTTTTCTTGCTTTGAAAATTTCTGTACATTCAAAGAGTTTATTACTTGTTTCAAGAGCAAAACTAGAACTATATAAAAATGCCACTATTACTAAAATCTTCACTTTTTCACCTTTATATTATGTGTCATCAAAGCTATCTCATCAAGATCTTTTGCCTCTTTGATTTTTCTCTCTTTGAGTATTTTTTTAATCTCTTCAAACTCTAAGTAGTTAAACTTTTCATATTCTATCATATCTACTTTAAGCTGTTGCTTTGCAGCATCTACCTGCCCTTTTGCATAAGAAACCCATTGTTTGTTTTTATCTATGAGTGCTCTTTGTGAATGAAAAAGTGAACGAGATGCTAAAAGTTCATGGATAGAGCCTGACTGTGGAGTCTCTATCTCATCCAAAGAACCATAAGAGAGTTTGAGTGCAGTAGCAGCAGAGTTTAAATCTGTATTCATCCTCTGCACGAGAGTTTCGCTTTTATCCATTGTACTTTTTTTGAGTTTTACAAGTGGTGAATATTTGGTTTTCACTTTATTTCCCCCATGAAAATCCCCAAAGGATTTTTGTACTTTAGTAGCCCTAGTAGCTAGTTATGGGATGATAAAATCATAGTATGATTGTATCATCTCTCTCTGGTGATGTCGATATGATACCAACTTTTGTTTTTGAAATCTTTTCTATCTCTTTTACAAACTCTTGTGCATCTTTTGGTAGTGCATCAAAAGTTCTTGCACCTACAGAGTTGCTCCATCCTTTGAAAGTTTTGTAGATAGGTTTTACCTCTTGAAGATTTGATGGCATATAGTCTATCTCTTTGCCCTCGTACTCATAAGCTACACAAAGCTTTACTGCATCAAAACCATCAAGCACATCAAGCTTCATAAGGGCTAGTTCATCACAACCATTGAGTCGTGCTGCATGGCGAGTTGCTACTGCATCAAACCAACCACATCTTCTTGCTCTTCCTGTTGTTGTTCCAAATTCATGCCCCTGTTCGCCCAGACGCTTACCATCTTCACCAAAATCTTCAGATGGGAATGGTCCATTACCCACACGAGTACAATACGCTTTGACAATCCCGATAACTTTACCAATATCTTTGGGATTGATACCAAGACCTGT
>WFMY01000248.1 GCA_015488855.1 Helicobacteraceae bacterium | reverse complement strand
AAGAGCATAAATAATTGGGTCAAATTTATGATGCTTTAAGTAAAGCATCACTATAATTTCGGCTCAACAAATAAATGGCCCCGTCGTCTAGCGGTTAGGATCCATGGTTTTCATCCATGTCACAGGAGTTCAATTCTCCTCGGGGTCACCACTTTTTCTCTATAACTCCTAATTTTACTTTAACCTTTCAATCACAAGTGTATTCACTATTTTTGGATTTGCTTTACCATTTGTATTTTTTAGTACTTGCCCAATAAAGAACCCTAGAAGTTTACTATTTCCTGCTTTGAATTTAGCAACATTATCTGGATTTTTTATAATAATTTCATCAATTATTGGTAAAATTTTAGCTGGATCACTTATCTGTATTAGCCCTTTGTCTTCAACTATTTGTATTGGATTTTCTCCTGTTTTCGCCATTTGCTCAAATATTTGCTTGGCAATTTTACTTGAAACTATTTCATCATCAATCATCTTAATAAGCTCAGATATTTGCTCGGCATTAAATTTTAGTTCATCTACTTGCACCTGTTTTAACTCTCTTGCGACTTCATTTACTACAATATTGGCTAACGCTACGGGACTGTGAAGTTTCTTCAAGGTTTTTTCATAAAAGTTGGATAATGTTTCATCACGAGCAAGAGTATTAGCTACTTCACTA
Organism: Helicobacteraceae bacterium; assembly: GCA_015488855.1. GTDB lineage: Bacteria > Campylobacterota > Campylobacteria > Campylobacterales > Sulfurimonadaceae > Sulfurimonas. Next base: position 2,336 of record WFMY01000248.1, on the reverse strand, counting down.
TTTAATCCTAAATCAATAGTATATCTACTAAATAGCCCTTGCTGTTTTGTACTCATAGGTATCACTTCACCATCTATTTGTGCCTTTTTAATTGGGCACTTAGGTGTATTACTGGTTGTTTTTTTCTTTTTATTCCAAGAATCTTTAAGTCCTACAATCTTATTAAATACAGGATTTGTATCTGTATACTCAATAGGATCAGCATAAAAGTACCCCTCTCTTTCAAACTGAAATCTCTCATCAAATTTGTCGCTCACAACAGCAGGTTCAATAAGAGCATCTTTAATAATTTGTAAAGAATTAGGATTGATATCTTCTAATCCCTCTGGAGCTTCATCTTTAAATAATCTATCATAAAGTCTTAGCTCTACAGGTTTAGCTTGCTTTGCTTCCACCCATTGAATGGCACTTTTTACTTTGATACTACTACTATCACACCCGCTTTTTGATTCTGGATAATACTCTGCTTTTATCTCACTGATATTGCCATTGGCATCTTTGATAATCTCCTTACACTTAATGATATAAGCATGCTTAAGTCTTACTGGTTGTTGGGGTGTTAAACGGTAATAGCCCTTTGGAGGTTGCTCCATAAAATCATTACGATCAATATAGATCTCATTTGAAAAAGGCATCTCTCTTGAGCCATCTTTAGCTATATCATCTGGATAGTATGGTGCATCAATGACTTCCCTGCCCTTATAATTTTCAATGGTCACTTTGAGTGGATCAAGTACACACATAACGCGAGGTGCTTTTTTGTTTAAATCATCTCTTATGCAAAATTCAAGTTGTGAGATATCAACCATCGAATTTGCTTTTGCAATACCTATTTGATCGCAGAAATTTAAAATAGATTCTGGTGTATAACCTCTTCTTTTGTATCCAGCAATGGTTGGGAGACGAGGATCATCCCATCCGCTCACCTGTCCACCTTGAACTAACTCTAAAAGTTTTCTTTTGCTCATAACTGTATAGTTAATATTTAATCGTGCAAATTCGTGCTGGTGAGGATGAGGCAATTCTAGCCCAAGAGTATCTAGTACCCAATTGTAAACATCACGATTATTTTCAAATTCTAGTGTACAAATAGAGTGAGAAACCCCTTCAATATAGTCAGATAAACAGTGAGCAAAATCATACATTGGATAGATAGACCACTCATCCCCTGCTCTAAAGTGATGTGCATGTTTGATGCGATACAAAAGTGGATCTCGCATTTTCATGTTGGCTGCAGACATATCAATCTTAGCTCTAAGAACATGTTCACCCTCTTTAAACTCACCTTTTTTCATTCTCTCAAAAAGGTCAAGGTTTTCTTCAATAGAACGCTCGGCATATTTGCTTCGTTTTCCACTTTTTGTAACACTTCCTCTATACTCACGAATCTCATCTTCGCTAAGACTATCAATGTAAGCCCTGTCCATCTTAATAAGTTCTATAGCATAATCATACAATTTTGAAAAATAATTGGAAGTGAAACAGATACTATCACCCCAGTTAAATCCAAGCCACTCCACAGCATCTTTGAGAGCTTCTACATATTTAGTATCTTCTGTAGTTGGGTTTGTATCATCCATTCTAAGGTTACAATGCCCTTGATAGTCGTTAGCAATACCAAAATTTATAATGATTGATTTAGCATGTCCAATATGTGGGAACCCATTTGGTTCAGGAGGAAATCTAGTAACAATCTCTTTATATTTGCCTGATTTTAAATCATTTTCAACTATTGTGCGTAAAAAATCTTTGCTTTTGCTCATTATTATTAAACCTTTTTGATTTTAAAATTACTGTATTTTATCAAATTAGAGCTTTAGTAATACTATTTAGGTGGTTTATCAGCTAAAACCTGATAAAATCACAAAAAAATTATCCAGGAAAATGAATGCTAAGATTTGTTTGTAGCCCTACTAGCGATATGGACATTAGGGATTTAAGAGTTGCCCTTTTAAATTATATTGTCTCTCGTCAAAAGAATGAAGAGTTTGTTGTTAGAATTGAAGATATGGATAAAGAGAAAAATATAGATGCTAAAGATAAAGAGATACTTGATATATTAGACCTATTTGGAATTAAATATTCTCAAACTCTTTACCAAAGTGAAAATATCCGTTTTCATACAGCTATGGCACTACAACTTATGCATGAAAAAAAGGCTTTTAGTTGTTTTTGCTCTCCAGAGTGGTTAGCATCAAAAAAAGTCGAAGCCAAAGCAGATAAAAAACAATACAGATATGATGACGCTTGTGCAAATCTTCCAGCAGAACTTGTTATAGACAACACAAGCCCTTTTACTATTAGAATAAAAAGATCAACTAAGGATACTGAAAGTT
>WFMY01000247.1 GCA_015488855.1 Helicobacteraceae bacterium | reverse complement strand
TTTTCATAGTTTGGTCCACCACGGCGAACATAAATCTTAGTGTTATGCTCTTTCATCTTCTCAGCATTCTCTTCAAATGACTGGATAATACCCGTGAATGTTTTTGCAACATCTGTAAAGTTTGCAATAGCACCACCGATAATCATAATTTTGTCAAGACCTTTAGGGTCTTTATGACGAGTCATCAAGTCAATGATTGTGTCTGCATAAAATTTTGTTTCACTTGTAGTTGGACCGCCAGAGTACTCACCATAGTTTGCAAGGTCTGCAATAGAACCACCATTTGCCTCAGCAAAATCAGCAATAGTATCTGCATACACAACCGAAGCGCCACCACCAGCAACCATAGTCCAAACTCTACCCATAGGGCTAAGAATAGTAAGTTTTAACGAAGCACCTGATTTACTATCAGCTTCTGCAATAGCTTTTTCCTCAGGAGACTGGTCTTCCATACCAAAAGCGGTTGGATACTCAATATCTCCCCAAGTGTCCTTCATCATGAACCCAGCAGTATCATCGAGACGAGCAACAAGATCAAGTATAGCCATCTCATTGTTATCAAGCACTACGATAGGATTAATCTCTAAATATGCAAAGTTCATATCTCTGTAAAACTTAAAAAATGCTACAGCAAATGATTCAAATTTTGCTCTATTTTGAGGAGGGATATCTAATGGGATGTTTGCATTTACAGCATGTTCCATATCAGCATCAGACATATCAATAGGGATAACTACTTCGTGAACTTTTTCATCCCAACCCTCTTCTACTTCCATTCCGCCTTCTGCAGACATATAAAGTACATCATCTTCACCAACGCATGTTGCAGAGATATAATATTCTTGTTCTTGAGAGTGAGGAGTAAATGGCTCAATGATAAAATGACTTAATATACCATGTTGACCAGTAAGTAGCGTAGTGGTATGAGAGATTTTTTTATCAATCCACGCAGCTGCATCTGTTAATGTAACATCACCAGGCTTACTTGTTTTAAAAAGTACTAAATCATTTTTTCCACGCTTACCAAATAACATATCTGGTTTTGCAACTAATGCTTCTTGCTTTAACCATTCAAAGCCATGTTCTTCAGCTTTTGCTAAAAGTTCTGCTCCACTAGTAACTAAAACAGATTTAAATCCATAATGGAATCCACTAAAATAATTTTCCCATTGTTTAGAAAAAAGTGCTTTACCGTCATATTCGCGTATCGCTTTTTGAGCCATTGCAACTCCCTATTTTTAATTTGCACGCATTTTACCACATTTTATACTATGAATACTCTTAGAGAGGGTTAGTTTATAAGCTAGATGCTCTAATTGTTTATTTTTGTAACATCAGCAAAATAGACAGGTTGATTTATGTAACTTATAGTAACATTATGCGTTTTATTATCTTCATTTTTTGCTTGTTTAAGCGTATATCTGTTGCATTTTGTAACACCATAAAAAGATAAGCGCTGTTGCATTTTGTAATCGGTATTGACACAAGGAATAGATCTCTTTTTCAATAACTGTGCTAACTCTTTTGCTACTTGGTACTTATATACAAAGTGCTTCTTTGGGTTTTCTATAAATTTATATATATTTTTATTGAAAATAACTGTTAAAATATTTACTACCAACAAAAGAAAGGAGATTGCAAATATAAGTCTATACCTTCGCCTGAACATTTTCAACCGCACTCGATAAGAACTTACAAATGTTTGTGTAGCTAATGGTAGAGCTACAATAAGGTAAGGGGCAAAATGTTCTATTGGTATTATTTGTCTAAAAGATAATAATAAGGAGACGATAAAAGTTACTGTAGCTATAAACCAAATAATATCTATCTGCTTTGAAAGGTATCTACGATAAAGGATAAATACAATATATATGAATACTATGGGAGAAAAGATAGCAGCGTATAATGCTAATGAGTCTAAAAAATGTCCATTTGGAGTACCATGAGCATCTATACCAAAAGAAAATACAGAGATGAAGAATGCAAACATATTGAACAAAAAGAAATTTCGATCTTTCTTATAAATAGCATAAATACTTAAAGATAAAAATAGATATATAAAACTATTGTCCAAAAATGCAAAAGAGCCTAATAACAAATAATAAGCAACTTTGTAGCCTTGTTTATACACCCAAATAAAAAGTAATAAACCAAAAAGAATAAGCCCTGCTTGATCGATCAATAGCGCTGCACTTAAAACCCCTGGTAAAAGGATAAATATCAATACACTCCAGAGCCTATTTCGTTCATTCATATACTCTTTTGATATACTATAAAAGAGAATAACACTTAGAAGATGCGTTACTAGCATAGGTAATCTTAAGGCAAAATCATTTTGCCCAAATATGAATATTGAAAATTTTATAAGAAGCTTTAAAGGAGAGGTGTCTCCGTTTAAGATGAGCATTTCTCTATACGCTACAGACAACTCAGAAGTTTGAAAAAACAGATTCAGTGCATCTAATCCTATAATCAAGAAAAAGATGATTTTATATCTCATAATTTTAAGAAATTTCCTATCATTTCATGACCATATTCACTCATGATAGACTCAGGATGGAACTGGACACCGTAGATATCTTTATCTTTTATTTTTAGAGCCATAATCTCATCATCATCTGTGGAATATGCCGTTACTTCAATAGAGTTGGGCAAAGTGTCTTTTTTAACTATCAGTGAATGATAACGCGTTGCAATAAATTCTTGTGGTAAACCTTTAAATATTTCACAGGCTTGACTTTGCCTCATGGTAGAAGTTTTTCCATGCATCATATTTTTAGCATGAACCACATCAGCACCAAATACCTGTGCAATACTCTGATGCCCTAAACAAATACCTAGTATTGGGAGTTTATCTTTAAAGTATTCTATAGCTTCTAAGGTAATTCCTGCTTCATCTGGGGAAGCAGGACCAGGAGAGATGATGATTTTTTCAGGAGACAATGCCTCAATCTCTTTTACACTCATCTCATCATTACGAATTATCTTTAAATCAGCACCAAGCTCTTTGCAGTATTGAACTATATTATAAGTAAAACTATCATAATTATCTATCATTAAAATCATAAACAGAGTATATCTATTTTGCTCTTTTATCTTTCTTATAGGCACTTAACCTTGAATTTGTTTTTGGTTTGTTAATTGTTGCAGGTAATTTGAAATATTTATAAGTGAGAATGTTACTAAAAATATCATAAGTCCTGGAAAAAAGCTTACCCACCAAGCAATTTGAACGACATCTTTACCACCACTTAAAATGGTACCCCAACTTATCTGAGGAGCGACTATCCCTAATCCTAAGAAACTAAGTCCTGACTCTGCAAGGATAGCTCCACCTACACCAAAAGTAAAACTTACAAAATATATAGGAGCTAATATTGGTGCATAATACTTTAAGAGAACTTTGATTTTAGAGATCTTTGCTATGCCTAAAATCTTAATATATGGCTGAGAAGTAATTTTGAAACTTTCACTACGAATCAACCGAGCAGTAGTCATCCAACCTGTAATAGATATGATAACAATAAGTACCCAAGCTGAAGCATTGACATAACTTACTAATGCTAAGAGCAAAAAGAAAGTAGGAAATGTTAAAAATAAATCTACTAAAACTATAAATCCTTTATCAACATTACCTCTAAAGTAACCAGCACTAGATCCTAGCATAAGACCTATCATAGAAGCGATAAAAGCACTTCCAACCCCGATAAGCAAAGAAACTTTACCACCCTCCATAAGTCTTGCTAGTATATCTCGACCTAATCTATCTGTACCTAAAAGATGCTCTAAAGATGGCGGAAGGAGAATAGAATTAGCAGATAATAAAAAAGGACTTTGGTGATATATATATAAACCAAAAAAGGAAAATACAAAGACAAATACCAACATAACTATACTAAACTTTGGCATGAGGGGTTACTGCTTTATACCCAATAATGTTTGCATCATTTTATCTACAGTAGAAATTACTTTTGCTGCAGCACCATAAGATGTTTGATATTTAATTAAATTTGTCATCTCTTCATCAGTATTTACTTGAGAAACTCCAAAATATTCTAATTGAGTTGCATTAAATTGTGCTGTCACAGAGTCTTTATGTGAGATAGCTGAACTTGTTTTTGTACCTACATCTGTAGCTAAGGTATCAAACATACCATATAAAGATGTGTTGTAAGTAATATTTCCAACTTTAAAATCATACTTTTCAGACTGTTGTTGTACCATATCTAAAGCCAAAGTATTATCCCCAGATACTGGAGCCTTACCTGCAGATATCAAAGTAGGATTTGTTTTAAATGCTGAATGTAGATTGATATCTGTTGCATCTTTTCCATCAAAAAACCTATGAAGACCTAATGCCCCAGCAAAGTTTGTGCCCCCAGCAAAATTATTGGTCTTTGATTTGTCAACGATTGCAAAGGTGTATCCAACCGCTGCTTTAGATGGGTTCATAGCAAGTTCTGCAGTATTATTGCCACTCGCATCTGTTGCCCAATTAAACTGTACATAATTATTTACATTATCAGTAGCATTTCCATCGCCATTATCATCAACACTTGCTCCTATTTGGTACTGGATGGAGTCCCCTCCAGAAACTGTATTCATAGTCGTTGAAGCATCTATATTTATCTTTCGCTTTGCTACTTCTTTGCCATTAATATCATAAACCACAAGATCGAATGAACCTGTTTTTATGTTAAGACCAGAATTTACTAAAGAATTAGTCGGATTCAAATCGAGATTATTCGATGTCATTCTATCAGTAGCACTTTGTGCGTAAAGATTATTTGTATTCTCAATAAGACCTTGAGCAAATGTATTCATCCGAGTAACAATAGTTTGTAAAATTCCATCTGTAGGAGTACCACTACCCTGTCTAAGTCCAGATTTCCCTCGTAAATCTAAGATAGCTCCTATCGATCCGCCACTTATATTTTCATCCATAGGAATAAGCTTTCCATCTTGCCTTTCATAAGAAAGTTCATAAAATTTATTTGCACTATTTGCATTATCAATATGAATTTTATGACTTGATTGTCCATCAACAAGATTAAACCCATTAACATTCAGTGTGTAACTTCCAGATGCTGTATTTGATGAAGAATCTACTCCTATATTTGAAGCGACTATTCCATTGTTAACCTTACCCCCAACCAGTCGGATAATATCTCTCTCTAAAACATTTCTTTTATCTCTTAAGTCATTTGCTGTGTAACCACCACCAGCTTCAGCAATCCCTATAGAACGGTTAACTGAAGCTAATTGACTAGTGAGATCATTTACTTTATTTACATTTACAAGCAATTGGTCATTTACTTGTGATTGCAATGCAACAATCTTATCTTGTGTATGTTTTATATTTTTAGTGAGCAATATTGTTTGCTGAGAAAGTGCTAATTTTATTGCATCATTGCTAGGATTATCAGCATATGTTTGCCACATTTTATAGTATTTTGATAAATCTGACTTAATCCCTACTTTTTGAATCGCTGGAAAATAGGTTGAAAGTTCATTTAAAGTTTTTGATGAAAAATCTGAGTATTCTTTATCACCTGAGAGACCTCTATATCTATCAAAAACAAAGTTATCAAAGATTCTTTTAATATCTACTATCTTTGCCCCATTTCCAACATTTCCAGGTTCCATAGAAAGAGGTTGTGCCGCTGCAGTAACTACTCTTTGTCTTGAGTAGCCCTTAGTCCCAGCATTGGAGATATTTTGCGAAGTTGTATTAACACCTACTTGGGCTACATTAAGTCCAGAGTAACCGATATTAAGCGTATTAAATATAGAAGACATAGAAAACTCTTATACTCTAACTTGCAATAATGTAGCTTTAGATGTTGCTCTCTTCTCGTAACCATTCATCTCAGTTGGCACTAAGCGTTCTAAAAAGCTATTGTATAGATTACTTACACTTAAGACAAATTTTGCATATTTTTTATTTATTTTTCTTAGATTAGAAAGTTCAACTCGTAACTGGGCAAGGGAATCATGCTGTTGTTCATCGAGAAGTTCTGGTAACTCTATGCCAGCATTTTCTGTCATCAACGATGAAATTTCATAATCTATCATCGCTTTTTTTGACTCAAAACTTTTAATTTTTTCTTCTTTAAGGGGTAGTCGAGCAAACTGTGCATCATGATGAGCTTCTTTTATATCATTGATATCTGAATTTGTAATCTCGATAATATCTCTTAAATCGCTCAAGGCACCTTGTAGGTGATGGGATAGCATACTTTACTCCTATACTAGGACTACAATAACTCCTCTGCAATTTTTTGAGATAAAGCTTGTAGATCTATTTTGTAAGTTCCAGATGTTATTGACTCTTTAATCTGATCAACCTTACTTTTATCCCCTTGTGAGGAGATTATTGACTCCGCTCTTTGCGTAGCACCTTTTTGTATTTTGTTATTTGAATTATTGGCATAGATGGAAGTTACTCCAGCACCATTTACTTGTGATATCATAATTTGTCCTTTAGTCACCATAGCAAAAAGAATTTTACTTTATGCAACTATATCGACAAATTCCTAAAAACATCAAGTAAATTTTCAATTTCTTTACTTATTATGTATAAAGCACAATGTATTCCACATTGAACTTAGGGAGAAATTATTTTCCTCTGCTCAGATAATCATAGAGCATCTGAGAAAATCCGAAGCTACCAGCACTTGCTTTTGCTAACTCTTCTCTGTACATAGATTTGTATATTTTATCCCCTGGATCTTTTTGAGTAGAAAACAAATCCTCTTGATTTTTCATAGCATTATCCAAAAGCATTTTAAGGATAACTGATTCAAAAGCATCTGTCTGCTCTTTAAGTGCTGAATCTTTTGCTTTTACATTGATTGTTGGGATAACTTTATTATTTGCTAACATCTGTGCATTTAAGCCCACTTGATTATACATTAGATAACCTCCAATTCTGCAGATATACTTCCTGCACTTTTCATCGCTTCAAGAATTGATATTATATCCTTAGGTGTAGCTCCTAATTTTTGAAGAGAACGCACAAGATTCGCTACTGTCGTAGTACCTTTTTTAGTATATACTTCATTCTCATTAACTCCGATTACTAAGTCTTTATCAACATTTATAGAGCCCTTGAGAGATTTTACATTTGCTTGTTCATTTATTTTGATGGTAATATCACCATGTGTCATCACTACGGGTTTTATCTCTATACCTACACCCGCTATAACTGTTCCAGTTCTTTCATTAATGATAATTTTACTCTTAGGAATATAGTTAATCTCCATATCTTCAACATCTGCTAAAAACTCTATCATTGACTGATTTTCTGGTTTTTTAAGCTTGATTGTTCTTGGGTCCATAGCCACAGCTACTTGAGTATTGTAAAATTTATTGATTGCTTTTTGAACCTTAACAGAGTTTTTAATGTTTGATTCTTTTAAAGAAAGTGTTACATATTGTTTATGATATAAGTCAATTGGTATCTCTTTTTCAACTAAACCGCCACCATAAACAATACCTACAGTTGGATGTGATTGGGTTCCTGAACCACGAGAATTTCTACCACCAATACTTAGTGGACCCTGACCTAGTGCATAAATCCTTCCATCCACCCCTTTTAATGGCGCCATAAGAAGTGTACCACCCTCTAGAGATTTTGCATTTCCTAGAGATGATACAGTAATATCGAACTTATCACCCTGTTTTGAAAAGGGGTTAAGTTTAGCAGTAACGATAACTGCTGCAACATTTTTAGACTTTATCTTAGTTGATAGCATATCTACATTCATTGCTTTTAACATATTTGCTATAGACTGATGTGTAAACCGTGAGATGGTTGTATCTCCAGTTTTTTTAAGACCTACAACGAGGGAATAACCAATCAGATGATTATCTCGAACACCTACTATTTGTGCAATATCGGTAATCTTTGTAGCATTAAGAGTTGAGAGTACAAGCAAAAACAGTATAAACTTTTTCAAACTAATCCTTCGTATTATCTCAAAGAACTAGCAAATATTATTCCAATTTTTACATATAATAAGTCAGTGTTGTATTACCAAACTTTTTAGATTTTTTCAATTTAAAAGAATTTATATCTGTGGGAAGTTCTAAACCTGTCATATGCTCTATAATAAGCATTTTTACAGCTTCTTTAGGTAGATGCACAATGAGAGAAAGCATCTTATCATAGACATCCTCCATCCCTTCTCTTACACTAAAAGGTGGGTCAATATATATATAAGCTTTTTCATCTCTTTTTTTGATGCTCTTTATCACTGCGTCTATATTGGTAAAACTATCACCTGCGTAAACCTCACATGCAGATGGTTCCATCTGTGCAATATTTTTTTTCAAAATAACAAGAGCATCTCTATCTTTTTCCATGAAATATATCTTTTTTGCACCACGACTAAGCGCTTCAAGACCAATAGAGCCACTGCCTGCAAACACCTCAACAAAAGTTGCATCTACGATATCAAACTGAAGTGTATTAAAAAATGATTCAAGAACTATTGTTTTTGAACTTCTCGTACTTCTCTTTGAAGGAATTTTCAGGATTTTACCCTTGTACTTTCCACTTATGATTTTTTTAGTAAATTTTTTGGAATTATTTTTCATAAAATGCTTTAACAGCCTTAAGTATATTGTCTTGATATTCTTGCGTTAAGTAAGCTATCCTTTTTTCTAAGACTTCAAAACTCAAGCTATCAGCATCCTTCTCTATAGTTTGTTGCAGTGTTTTATATTTTTTTTCAAGTGCAAAAATCAATTGTGCTTTAGTGAATGGTTTCACTAAATCAGCATCCTTTTTTGTAGAGACATAGAAACATCGCACATCATTAAGACATTTTTCATCTCTGAGTACTATGTCACATTGCCTTGATGCACTCAGATAATCTTTTAAAAACATCTCCATAGATTTTTGCATCAAGGGAGACTTGCATTCAATAGATATTTTCAAATCTTATCCTTATAAATTAGATAGTTTCATCTATAGCAATTTGATACCCGCTAAGAACTTATCACTTGCATTATAACACTTCAGACTTAACAGAGAAAGATAGTGGGTAAATCATGAGAATTTTATGGCAAATAAGAGTGATAGCCTCTGAAGCACTCTCTTATTCATAAGGGATATACTTTTCTATCGGCTCAGGTTTACCAACAAAATAACCTTGGGCATAATCAACTTTAAGTTTTTTCACAACTGCTAATATCTCAACAGAAGAAACAAACTCCGCAATGGTTTTTACATTGAGTTTATGTGCCAGTCCCACTATGGTTTCTACCATCATCTGAGACTGAGTGTCTCTGTCTATATTTGAGATAAGAGATGCATCTATCTTAATATAATCTATAGGCAAATTTAATATATGTGAAAAGTTTGCATACCCAGAACCAAAGTCATCAAGAGCTATCTTGATACCATAAGTACGAATCTTTCTGCAAAAGTCATTTACAACATCATAGTCTCCAAAGTCCTCCGTTTCAAGAAGCTCTACAGTAAGAAGATAATTATAATGAAATTCATCTAAAAGTTGATAGATACGACTTAAGGTTCTCGGATTTTTTATATCTAAGATTGAGATATTCACAGAACATGGCACATGGTACTTAGCAATCACACTTAAAGTATTTTCAAATACTGCATTTGTAATCTTGTAGTAGATTTTATTTTGTTTCGCTACATCGAGAAAAGATTGTGGCGGTAATAATTCATCTGCATTTTTAATCCGAACAAGTGACTCGTATTTCGTATCAAGAGAGTCATCTTGTATAGGTGAGATTGGTTGAAAATAGGACAATACTTCATTGTGTTTAAAGGCATGTAATAGTTTATTTTTACATTCTATATCTTGTTTATG
>WFMY01000246.1 GCA_015488855.1 Helicobacteraceae bacterium | reverse complement strand
TCTATCACTTTTTGATGCAACTCTTTGGAACTAAAACTTACCTCATCATGAGGATCGATATTTTGCATAGTTACATTGAGATCTATTCGGTCTAAGAAGGGGTCCGAGAGTCTATTTTTGTAACGCTGGATCTCTAGTTCATTGCATCGGCACTCTTTTGTTTTATCAAGAAGATTTCCGCATGGACAAGGATTCATCGCACCTATAAATACAAAGTTTGCAGGGTACTCAACCTTAGAGTTTACACGAGAGATTTTGATCTTGCCATCTTGGAGAGGTTCTCTCAGCGCTTCGAGTATGTTTTTAGAAAAGTGTGGTAATTCATCGAAAAACAAGATGCCGTTGTGACTCAACCCCACTTCACCTATCTTCGCCTTGTGAGAGCCTCCACCAAAGATAGATGCAGAGGTTGCAGTATGGTGAGGTGAACAAAAATTTCGCAAAGGTTTAAACTCTGGCTCTTTTCCCTCAAGAGAGTCCAACTTTGCATTATCTAAAATCTCTGCTTGGTTAAGTGGTGGCATAATATAACGCAGTCTTTGGGCTATCATACTCTTACCACTTCCAGGACTTCCCTCAAAAAGTATATTATGCATCCCCGCAGCACAGATGAGAGCAGCTCGCTTGGCTACCTCTTGCCCTTTTACATCTAAAAAGTCTTCTTCGTATCTATTATAAACATAATATTTTTCATCTAAGGTATAGCTTGGATATGCAAAATCTGTACTTGCTATATGTGGTTCACTCAACACTTCTAACTTGAGTAATGCTGTCGCTTCTTGTAATGTTTTTACACCGTAAAATTCTATATTTGGAATTTTAGAGAGTTTCTCTAAGGCACTATATGGCACTATAGCTCTTTGCACCACCCCTTGATTTGCCAAAGAAAGAAGCAGAGGGTAGAGTTGTGTATTTTCTTTTACTTCCCCATCTAAACCCAACTCTCCAAAGACAAACCAATCATCAAAATCCTTTTCTACTTGATTAAGAGCGATAAGAAGTGCGATACCCAGATCGAACTGTGAACCATCTTTTTTCAGTTCGCTAGGAGAAAGGCTTAAAGTCACCCGTTTTGGAGGAAAAGAAAATTCATTTGAAAGTAGAGCAGATTTCACACGCTCTTTTGATTCGGTTATATTTGCACTTACCATTCCGATGACACTAAAAGAGGGAAGTCCCTTTGTCAAGGTAGATTCTACATCTACGACCTGAGCATCTAAACCCTCATATGTTGCACATTTCATTTTCTTCATAATCCAAAGCCTTTTTATAACTCAATTATAATGTGTTTTTTTGGTTAAGTTCAATTTAATGACAGATTGACATATTTATTTGGAATTTTTCTTCTCTTTGAGCATCTTTTTATACTCTTTTTCAAATTTCTTTCTTCTTGAATAACTTAGTTTATCTATGAAAAGTACACCTGAGAGATGATCTATCTCATGCTGTATGGCGATCGCTAGAAGTCCATTAGCCTCAAGGGTTTTCGTATTGCCTTGTCTATCTTGAAAGTTAACACTGACCTCTTCAAAGCGTGTGATATCTTCATAAAATGTTGGAACGCTTAGACAACCCTCTTGATACACTGTCTCACCTTTTTTACTCGTGATAACTGGATTTATCATCTCTACTAGGTTATCAATCGTTTGAATATCATCTTTATCTGGGATATTGAGTATAAGAGCTTGGGTAGCATATCCAACTTGTATAGCAGCTAAACCTATACCATTTGTTTCCATCATCAAGGGATACATACTATCCAACAATTCGGCAAGCCTAGTATCAAAGTTTTCTACTTTCGCTGATTTTTGCTTAAGTTTTTTATCTGGGTAAGTAACAATATTTAATTTCATCAGACGGCTTAATTATGTCTTGCTTTTTAATGAGACAGCATAATCACAACTTGCATCTTCGTAGGCTTTTTCTATACCATCCATTGTGCTTACCACGGTCTCTTCTACAGAATAAGCTGGATTTATATCTGTAATACCAATAGCAATTTTAAGTTCAATCTCTTTGTCTCCTAAGAAAAAGTTAGCATTAGCTACAAGTTCTACCAATCGTTCACTTGCTTTTTTTGCACTCTCTAGGTCTGTATGTTTCAGAAGCATGGCAAATTGACCATTTCCATAATAAGCTACGGTATCACTTCTTCTTGAAGTTTTCAGGAGGAGTCTTGCTATAGTTCTTGTCATCATAATGATAGCTTTTTCGTTGTTGACACTTTGGATAATATCTTTTGAGAGTTCTATCATAATCAGAGTTGAGCTATGTTTAAACTCTTTGACTAAACTTATCTCTTGTTCTATTTTTGTCATCAAATAGCGTTTATTATAAACACCATACTTGTTGTCAAAGATAGTCTCATTTTCAACATTTTTAATCACTTTAGCCGTTTCGTCATATTGGGTTTTAATGTTGACACTTTGTTTTTTAAGTATAACATCAAGCTTACCAACATCGCCCTCAAGTGTAGAGATAACACTTAAAGAACCTTGCTGGTCTTTACTATCTTTGAGTTCAGTTTTTCTTTTTTGAAGAATTTTTGTCATTAAATTGATATTTTTATAAAGTGAAGCTGTCACATTTAAGATATTTTTAACAGAGCTAAAACCTTGTTTAAGACTTTGTTCAAGCATAATGGTATTTTCTGCATCATTATTTTCTTCTAGTTCTAACATCGACATAATTTGCTTACGCAATGTTTCACTTTTATCTTCTAAAAGTCTATCAAAATATAAGGAAAAGTTATTTGGTGTAGGTGGTAAGTTGTCTTGTATAAGCTGACCTAAAACTTCTTTCGCATACACTTCCAAATCACTTGTCGGGTCACTTTTTGAAGAATTATCAGTAGGTGCATTATGTCCACCACCGCCACCTGAAGCTCTCCCTATATTTCTTCGCCCTCTATTTCTTAAAGAATCTGACATAAGTCACTCTCCCTCTACTCTTTTTCACTTTTAATCAATACTTTATCGATCAAACCATAGTCCACACATTCTGCCGCACTCATGAAATTGTCTCTATCTGTATCTTTTTCTATCTTTTTGATACTTTGACCTGTATTTTTAGCCAATATGCCATTTAACTCTTTTTTCATTCTAAGAATCTCTTCAGCTTGAATCGCTATATCGCTCGCCTGACCTTGAGCACCACCTAAAGGTTGATGAATCATAACTCTAGCATGTGGAAGTGCATATCTTTTTTCTTTTTGGCCAGATGAAAGTAAAAATGCACCCATAGAAGCAGCCTGACCAATGCAGATAGTAGCAACATCTGGACGGATATAGTTCATAGTATCAAATATCGCCATCCCTGCAGTGACAACACCACCTGGAGAGTTTATGTAAAAGAAGATATCTTTTTCTGGATCTTCCGCTTCAAGAAATAAAAACTGTGCTACTATAGTAGAAGCAACTTGATCATTTACCTCACCACTAAGCATCACGATCCTATCTTTTAAAAGACGAGAGTAGATATCGTAAGAACGCTCACCGTGTCCTGTTTTTTCTACTACATAAGGGATATAGCTCATATTATGCTTCTTTCATCTTAGAATTAAGAATTTGACTAAGAACTTTATCTTCTACCATAGACATTTGGATAGCTGGAAGGTATCCTGCATCTTTATACTCTTGATATACTGTTTCAGGGTCTTGACCCATTTGCATCGCTTCATAATAGATAGTTTGCATAACCTCTTGTTCTTCAACTTTAACGCTCTCCGTAGCTGCTAGTGCATCGATAATAAAAGTAGCTTTGACACTTTCTTGTGCATCATCACGAAAACTCTCACGAAGCTCTTCAAGTTTATCAATATTTTCACGAAGCTCTTTAATCTCATCTTCACTCATAGAAGAAGCTTTTTTATTGACTGCTAAGTCTATCTCTTGGTCAACTACAAATTCTGGAAGGTCAAATGTAATACCAGAAACCAAGGCTTCTAGCAATGCAGGTTTTAAATCTTCATTGTAAAGTTTACCCAGTGCCTCAGACTCCATTTGCTCAACAACTTGCTCTTTTACTTTTTCAATAGTTGCTTCTTCATCACCTGGGAGTAAAGCCTTAGCAAGTTCATCGCCTATCTCTAAAACATCTTTTTCTTTTACTTCATTGACAGTTACTTTAAAAACAACATCTTTTCCTGCTAAGTTAGGTGCTTGATAATCTTCTGGGAAAGTTACATTGAGTTCAACTTCTTCATCTCTTTTTACACCGATGAGCTGATCCTCAAAACCTGGAATGAACTGTCCAGAACCAAGTTTAAGCTCAAAACCTTCACCTTTTCCACCATCAAATGGCTTACCGTCTAAGAATCCTTCATAGTCAATTATGGCAGTGTCACCCTCTTTCATCTTACGGTTTCTTTTAATCTTTTTAAGAGGTGCTTGTTGTTCTGCTATCTCTTTAAGTCTTTTTGTTATATCTGCCGCTTTGATTTTTGGCTTTTTGAACTCTTTTACAAATGATGCATAATCACCAAGTTCTATTTCAGGTCGCATTGCAACTTTTACAACAACCTCTATTTTATCATCTTGTTTATCAAATTTTGTAATATTTGGTTCGCCTATCAATGACTCATTAGCAATTTTTAACTGCTCCAAACCAGTGCTGAGAACCTCTCTCAAAGCCTCTGTTTCTGCATCTTGTAAAAGCTTACTACCAAACTGTTTTTTTACAATAGCCACAGGAACTTTTCCCTTACGAAAACCCTGAATAGTTGTTGTTTTAGCTAACTCTTTAGCAATTTTATCTAAATTTGCATCTATAGTTTCTTTCTTAATTATTGCTGTTATTTCAGCATTTGCACCATCAATTTTATTTGATTTGATTTCCATCAATTTCCTTTTATATTTCTTATTGTCACTCTAATTTGAG
The DNA here is from genome assembly GCA_015488855.1 of Helicobacteraceae bacterium. Taxonomy (GTDB): domain Bacteria; phylum Campylobacterota; class Campylobacteria; order Campylobacterales; family Sulfurimonadaceae; genus Sulfurimonas. The sequence continues at coordinate 5,897 of WFMY01000246.1, read as the reverse complement.
CTAATAATACCAAAAAATAAGTTAATTTTTGCATAAAGTAGGTTTGAAGTGGAGTATCAAGAACCATACAACTGCCAAATCTATCATTACATCGGCAAAGTTAAATACAGCAAAGTTAAATCCACAATGCCAATAGACCATGTCAACAACACCCTCATGAATAAACCTATCATAGATATTTGAAAATGCTCCCCCAAGTAAAATTCCTGCAGGAAGGGCATAGCAAAGTTGCTTTAGGCTTATAACATATATCAAAATCCCAACAACCATTACCAGCTGAATATACTTAAGCCACTCCGCCAAAAATGCAAACATAGAAAAAGCAACACCTTTGTTGTAAACTAATATCAAGTCTATACAATCAGTGTAATATCTAAATCCTTCTATGAAGAGCAACTTAATATTTTGATCTATGATGAAGACACCTACGAGAGTGAGTAAAAGAACAGTATTGAGTTTTAAAATTTTATTATCCATTGAGTGCTTTCTCAAAAAACTCTACAAGTGTCTCCATCTGTGCATGCATCTCTTTTGCATCTTTACCCTCGAGAAGTATACGCAGTTTATTTTCAGTGCCTGAGTAGCGTACAAGATGGCGTATTTTTTTATTTTCTATACTTTGAAGAAGTGTATTTAAACCAACTATCTCACCAAGTGGCAATTTTTCTTTGATATGTATGTTAACTAATTTTTGCGGATACAATGGAAAAGGACGAAGCACTTCTGAAGCGGATTTACCTTTTGAGAGTACGAGAGCGAGAGTTTGAAGTGCCGAAACAAGACCATCACCAGTTTTTGCAAAATCATGCATGATAACATGCCCACTTTGCTCCCCTCCAAAATTCATACCCTCCTTTTTCATAACCTCTAAAACATTTTTATCACCTACATCTGAACGCAAAAGCTGTAACGAATGCTCATCCATATAATCTTCTAAACCTTGGTTGCTCATCACCGTTGCAACCATACCACCACCTTTGAGAAGTGATTGTTCATTCATATAGACAGCTAAGGCACCTAAGAGTTGATCCCCATCAACGACTTCACCTTTTTCATCAACCACTACAAGTCTATCTGCATCTCCATCAAGCCCTATTCCGATGTCTGCACGAAAAGTTAAAACTGTATCAGCAAGATCTTTCGTATCTAGGGCTCCACAGTTTTCATTTATGTTGTATCCATTGGGTTGATTATGTAGCATTAATACATCTGCACCTAGCTCCTCTAAGACAGTTGGTCCTACTTTATATGCAGCTCCATTTGCTGTGTCAAGGACTATACGCATCCCTTGAAGACTCAAGTCTCTTGGAAAAGAGTTTTTAAGAGCAACTATGTAACGCCCTATAACATCATCTATCCTTTTAGCTTTACCAATTTGCTTTCCTGTTAGTTGTGCAGACTCTATGAGTGCATCATCGGCATATATAGCTTCAATCTCAGCTTCTACTTCAGCAGAGAGTTTATCCCCATACCCATCAAAAAACTTTATCCCATTATCTTCAAAAGAGTTGTGTGATGCGCTTATCATAATCCCTGCATCGCAACGCATAGACTCAGTAATGTAAGCGATAGCGGGTGTAGGCATAGGTCCAATCTCTATAACATCATAACCAATAGCAGTCAATCCACTCACGATAGCATTTTCTATCATATAACCGCTTCGTCTCGTGTCTTTACCGATAAGTATCTTGTTTGATTTAGAATGTTTTTTGAAGTATATCCCCGCAGCCATCGCCACCCGCATAGCTTTCGTAGCACTCAAAAATGAGCCAGCCTCACCCCGTACACCATCTGTTCCAAATAATTTGTTCATCCAACACCACGCTTTCAAGTAAAATTACGATATTTTACCACCCTTTAACTTAATTTTAATTATCTTTAAGCTAGAATTGCGAACTAAAAAAATCTGGGCACTCAAAATAGCCCTAAAAATAAGGACTCATACATGGCAAATCACAAGTCATCAATAAAGAGAATTCGCCAAACGATCGTTAAAACAGAACGCAATCGTTTTTACAGAACTCGTCTTAAAAATATCGTTAAAGATGTTCGTTCAGCTATCGAAGCTGGAAATAAGGAAGAAGCAACTACTACATTTAAAGTTGCCAACCAACAAATTCACAAATTTGTAAGCAAAGGTGTCTTAAAAAAAGAAACTGCTGCTAGAAAAATCAGCCGTCTTCACAAAGCTGTTAATGCAATATAATTAAGTAACTGCAATGTTATCAGATAAACTACAAGTGTTTATCGCTCGTTATGATGAACTTAGTGATTTACTAAGTTCTCCTGACATCACTTCTGACATCAAACGCATGACAGAACTCTCCAAAGAACAAGCCTCCCTTTTACCTATCGTAGATAAAGCAAATGAGTACAAAACTCTCATTAGTGATATCCAAGAAACAAAAGAGATGTTAGGCGATGCAGAGATGGGCGATATGGCAAAAGAGGAACTCAAAGAACTTGAACCTCGCAAACCAGAGATAGAAGAAGAGATAAAGATGCTCTTGCTTCCAAAAGATCCAAACGATGATCGTAATATCATCGTAGAGCTTCGTGCTGGAGCTGGTGGAGATGAAGCAGCTATCTTTGTAGGTGATCTCTTTGAAGCATATACTCGTTACGCTGATGTAAGAGGCTGGAAGATAGAACTGATCTCTACAAGTCCATCCGAAGCTGGTGGGTTTAAAGAGGTAACTGCCCTCATACAGGGTGACCAAGTTTACTCTCGCCTTAAATACGAAGGTGGCATTCATAGAGTTCAAAGAGTTCCAGCTACTGAAAGCCAAGGGCGTGTTCATACATCAGCTATCACCGTAGCTATCATGGCTGAAGTTGATGATGTAGAAATCACCATCGAAGATAAAGACCTCAAGATAGATGTGATGCGTTCATCTGGTTGTGGTGGGCAGTCGGTAAATACAACAGATTCTGCTGTGCGTATTACTCACTTACCAACTGGTCTGGTTGTAACCAATCAAGATCAAAAATCGCAACATAAGAACAAAGACAAAGCGATGAAAGTGCTCAAAGCAAGACTTTATGACCTTGAGATGCATGCACAACAGTCCGAAAATGCAGCAGAGCGTGCGGCACAAGTGGGAACAGGTGATAGAAGCGGACGAATCCGTACCTACAACTACCCACAAAACCGCATGAGTGATCATCGTATCAACTTAACACTTTATAGACTCAACGAGATTATGAGTGGTGGTTTACTCGATGAAGTAGTAGAACCACTTATCGCAGATCATCAAGCAAAGATTGTAGAAGCAGCTGGACTTTAGTCTCAGCTTCTACCACACAGTATTGAAAGTATTGACAACTTCACCTTTAAAAGTGATGGTCTCGCCGTTGTGACCTAAATACAAGGTTTCACCACTTGTAGGATATACCTCTATTTTTTCACTCACATTACCCTCGCTAAATGCTCTGTAAAAACAAGCCGCCATTCCCGTACCACAAGCAAGGGTTTCAGCTTCAACACCACGCTCATAAGTTCTTACACGGATATTTCCATCCTCTATAGATGCTATGTTGACATTGGCATTGTATTTGTTTCGTAACTCTCGAGCTTCCTCGATGTCAAATACACTTACATCATTTGTAAAGTGCACCAAATGAGGTACTCCAGTATCTATTAGCCACCAAGATTTATCATTAAAAGTTATCTCTTTATCTAAAACTTTAGGTGGAGTCAACTCACTCTTCACCATAGCTTTTTTCTTACCATGACCTTTTACTATAGATGCATTGATAACTCCAGCACCTGTAAGAAATGCCATTTTTTTAGAAGCTATCTCATTGATGTACGCATAATGAGCACAAGCACGACTTCCATTACCACACATAGCAGCAACACTGCCATCAGAGTTGTAAAATTCCCATTCAAAATCATTCTCAACATTTGGGATGAGTACAATGAGACCATCTGCGCCAATCCCATTTTGTCTGTCACATAACTCTCGTGCAAGAGCACTTCTGTCTTTTTTTTCTAATGCATGACAAATGACAAAGTCATTTCCATTTGCACTGTATTTTGATATTTGCATAATTTTCCTTTAGTTATGTAGATATTTTATAAAATATCGGACTACTTATATTTCTTTTTGATAATTTCCACAAAATCTTCCACTTCTTGTTGGAGATGCTTCAAATTTTGTGAGTTGTCTATCACCCAAGTAGCCTTTGATCTTTTCTCATCGATTGGCATCTGTGTTGCTATTCTCCCCAGTGATTCCTCTTGTGAATACCCATTTCGCTTCATAAAACGCTCTAGTTGAATCTCTTTTGGTGTATAAACCACAACACAATCTTCTATATCATAAGAGTTGTTTTCAAAAAAAAGTGGTATATCTATGAGATAAGGAAACTTAAAGGTGTCTTGTTTTTCACTCCTTTTAAGTATCTCATCTCGAATCTTTGGATGTAAGAACTCTTCTAACTTTTTCTTGGCATCCACATCTGAAAAAACAAGCAAACCAAGTTTAGCTCTGTGTACCTTTTTATTTACCACATATTCTAAGCCAAATTCATCTTCGACCCAAGCATACGAGGCATCTAATATCTCATGACTTATAGTGTCTGCATCTATCACACGCATCCCATTGAGCGCTAGTAGAGACGCAACCGTACTTTTACCAGTTGCAATTCCTCCAGTCAATGCGATAGCGTACTCGTAAGCCATTAGTTTTTAATGACCCCTAGATACTCTTTTCTTATGTAGTTGCCCATAGCGAATGCACCGATGTGGACATCACAGTTGTAGTACTCTAAACCATCAAGCATATCTGATCGTTGTAAAATTAAGTCTGCAGTAGGATGGTACTCTTTTGAAGCTAAAAGAGCCAACTTATCTCCACCAATGTGAAAAGGCATCACTATCTTTGTGTATTGTCCTAAAGTATTAATGCTCTTTTTCGCTTCTGCAACATTATCTAGTGAAGTCACACCACTCGCTATGAGACCATCTTCTTTAAGAACACGGTTGATTTGTGAAGTCACAAGAGCATCTAAGTCTATCTCACTGATGACAACATCATACTTTGCATCATCAAGTTTACTTAGAGCATCTAAAGAACAAGTTACAGCATCGAACTCCATCCCAGTATGCTTTTGTATCTCATCTTCAAACTTTGTACTTGTATCACTAATAATTAAAATGTTTTTTGGATCTTTGTGCGAGCATAAAGGTACATGTACCATCATCTCATATCGTATAAATTCTTTCATATATCTCTGTTTCCTTATGGGCTTATCAAATACCCTTTAAATAATTAAGCGATTTTAGCTTAACTTGGATTAATTTTACTTAATAAAAGATATAATTGCATTTAATTAATATATATATAAAGGTAAATTATGAATTTTAATAAAATCAGAAATTTCTGTAAACCATTTAGAATAGCTGTGGGCTTAGTATTAATCTTTATCGGTGTCTATTTTCAACTAGCAGGTGAAGATGGAAGTTTATTGTGGTTTCTTGGTGTAATACCATTGATAGCAGGATTAACTGGATTTTGTCCCCTTTGTTCAATTACAAAGAAATGTGACCTACCAAACTAATTAGGAGATAAGATGAGTCAGATAAGTTATAAAGATGCAGGTGTAGATATAGATGCAGGCAATAGTTTTGTAGAAAACATCAAACCATTGGTAAAATCAACAAAAATCCCAGGTGTCCTCGGTGGTATAGGCTCTTTTGCAGGTGCTTTTGAACTTCCCAAAGGCTTCAAAGAGCCAGTTATGCTTGCAGCAACTGATGGGGTTGGGACAAAACTCAAACTAGCAATTGACTCTGGCATCCATAACACTGTAGGTATAGACCTCGTAGCTATGTGCGTCAATGACCTTCTTTGTAACTTCTCAACTCCATCTTTTTTCCTTGACTACTACGC
>WFMY01000245.1 GCA_015488855.1 Helicobacteraceae bacterium | reverse complement strand
TTATTAAGGTTAAAAATTCATGATCAAATATATCGTAAGCATCTTCTTTGCTACACAACTCTTTGCTATTAGTTATCCTAGTTTTACACTTAAACAACTCCAAAACGTTAAAAAAAATTCAGGGAAAATTGCTTATAATAGAGTCAAAGATTATCTCAAAACTATTTATGATTATAAAAAGTTATCAAAACACGAACAACTTATCCGTGTCAATACTTACTTAAATCAATTTCTACCCCAAGTAGATCAACTCAATCAACAATGTTCAGACTACTGGGAGACACCCAAAGAGTTTCTCATCATAGGATACGGAGATTGTGAAGACTACGCCATCATAAAATACTATACTCTTTTAAAACTAGGCTTTGAGAGAAAAAGACTCTTTATCACTACTGTATTTGAGAAATACAGTGGTTCTTATCATATGGTTTTGAGTTATTTTGAAAACTTCAAGAAACCACCACTTATCTTAGATAATCTCAGTTTTAGAATCTTGGAGTCAAGCAAAAGAGATGATCTTATCATAGACAAATTCATTAACTACCAAGGTGTTTTTAAGCTAAATAAAGCAAATCAACTCATATGGGTAGCTTCTTCTTATGAAAAGTACTCTAATCTACTCAAGAAGATAAAGCTAGAAAAATTTTAGCAACAACTTCACTTGGATTTGCTGCCTGATAAATTGGTCTTCCAACAACTATAAAATCAACCTTTGCATCTTTTGCATAAGTGATATCAGCTACCCTTTTTTGATCTCCTGCATCTTCACCAAATGGGCGGATACCTGGAGTTAATGTCATAAAATTCTGGTTTGTAATACTCTTAATAGATGCACTCTCAAATGCACTACAAACAACCCCGTCAAGTCCAGCTTCTAGTGCATCTTTTGCAAACTGGTCTGCTTTTGTAGCAATATCTTTTTCATAAATAGCCTTAAACTCATCTTCGTTAAATGAGGTCAATGCTGTTACAGCTAAAACTATAGGACGGTTATCATATTTGTTTAGTCGCTCCATTACACTCTTCATAGCACGACTACCAGCTGATGCATGGATATTAAACATATCTACACTAAGACCCATGATTGACTCTGCAGAGTCAGCCATAGTATTTGGAATATCATAAAGTTTTAAATCTAAAAATATTTTAAAATTTGGGTTTATTTGTTTGATAGCTTTTAAGAACTCTTCACCATCACGGATATAAGTACGCAGTCCAACTTTAAGCCAAACGCTGTGTTCTTTTATCTTATGAATGAGGTCTAAATTTTCTTTTGCAGTAGGCAAGTCAAGAGCAACGCATAGTTCCATATGTAATCCTAAAATTTAATTTTAAGATTATAACATAGATTCTCGGGTCAAGCCCGAGAATGACGAGCGTTTTTAACTATTTACCATTTTTTCTATTGTCGCAACAACAGATGGATCTTCTAGTGTAGAGATATCTTGAGTGATAGCCTCACCTTTGGCTATAGCTCGTAGTATACGACGCATGATCTTTCCTGAACGAGTTTTTGGAAGCCCTGAGATAAATACGATATCATCACATGTAGCGATATTACCTATCTCTTTTTTGATGATTTGATTGATAATTGTAAACTCTTGGACTTCATCAGCCACCCCCTGATCAGACTTCAACACAACATAGGCAAAGATGCCTTCACCTTTGAGTTCATGAGGACGACCAACGACTGCAACTTCTGCTACATTTGGATGTTTTTTGATAGCCGCTTCTACCTCAGCAGTTCCCATTCTATGTCCACTTACATTGATAACATCATCCGTTCGACCTGTAATAGTGATATAACCATCTTCATCATATCTTGCACCATCACCTGTAAAGTATACAGCTTTGCCATCTTTTTTCACATCGCCAAAATAAGACTTAATATATCTTTGTTCATCACCCCAGACAGCACGAATTTGTGCTGGCCAAGGCTTCGTTATGCACATATAGCCTGTTTCACCGACTTCTGCCAACTCTCCAGTTACAGGATCAAGTATCTCAGCTATGATTCCTGGAAGTGGCAATGTTGCACAAGCTGGTTTGATAGGTGTAGCTCCTGGAAGTGGAGAGACTATATGCCCACCAGTCTCGGTTTGCCAATAAGTATCTACAATAGCGCATTGTGAATTACCAACCTCTTCATAATACCATTTCCATGCAGGTGGATCGATTGGCTCACCAACAGTTCCAAGAACTTTTAAAGATGAAAGGTCATACTTTCTAGGTGCGTCTTCACCCATTTTATGTAATACACGAATGGCAGTTGGTGCTGTATAGAACTGGTTGATTCTATGGTTTTCTACCATTGCCCAAGGACGACCAGCATCAGGGTAAGTGATAACACCCTCAAACATCACCGTTGTCGCTCCCATGGCTAATGGTCCATAAACTATATAGGTATGCCCCGTAATCCAACCAACATCAGCAGTACACCAATAAGTGTCATTTTCTTTGACATCAAACACCCACTCCATAGTCATCTGAGCCCAAAGAATATAACCTGCAGAGTTATGCTGAACACCTTTTGGTTTACCAGTTGAACCTGATGTATAGAGTAAGAAGAGAGGATCTTCTGCATCCATAACTTCTGCTTCACATTCTGAAGATTTATTTTTAATAAGTTCATTATAAGAATAATCACGACCAGCTACCCAAGTAACATCTTCGTTATTGCGCTCAACAACAAGAACCTTTTTAACAGGAGAACCTTTTCCAATAGCAGTATCAACAACAGGCTTTAGCATATATGGTTTCTCTTTTCTAAAAGCACCGTCTGCAGTGATAACTACCTTTGCTTGTGCATCTTCGATACGGTCTTTAAGAGCCTCAGAAGAAAATCCACCAAAAACTATAGAGTGGATAGCTCCTATCCTAGCACAAGCGAGCATTGCATATGCCACTTCAGGAATCATCGGCATATAGATAACCACGCGGTCACCTTTTTTTACTCCAAAATCCTCTTTTAGTAAGTTTGCAAACCTATTTACCTTTTTATACAGATCAAGGTAAGTGATAGTTTGAATATCACCTCTATCACCTTCAAATATAATTGCTGCTTTATTTTTACGAGTATTTAAGTGACGGTCTATACATTGAGTTGAAACATTAAGTTTACCGCCATCAAACCACTTTACGAATGGAGCGTTAGACTCATCTAAAACATTTGTAAAGGGTTTAATCCAGTCTAATTTTTCTTTAGCATAATCGCCCCAAAAGCCTTCGTAATTCTCTTTGGCTTTGTCCATAAGTGCATTATATTCATCCATACTACCGATATTTGCATTTTTTGCAAACTCTGGATTTGGGTTAAAAACTTGTTTTGACATTTATTTATCCTTTATAAATTTCATACCATTTGTCGAGCTATAGCTAGGTACTTTAAAGCGAAAAAGTCACACCTAAAATTTTCACCTAATGGGTGCAACTTTTTCAAAAATGAAAGGTAATTATAGTCCAACTAATATTAAACTTTTCCATAAACTCAACAGATAAAAAATTAGCACCAAGAGTATGGCTTTAGACGCGAAAGTTAAGTATTATAATTAACTAGATATAATAAACAGATGAAAATATGTATTGTAAAGCTTTCAGCTCTTGGTGATATCGTTCATGCGATGGTTGTATTGCAGTTTTTAAAAGAAAAAATTCCAAATTCTCAGATTGATTGGATTGTAGAAGATAGCTTTAAGAGCATCTTGGAAAATTCACCACATATTGACAATATACTCACAGTCAATTTAAAATCTCTCAAATCAAATAAATTGAATATTTTTAAGGAGTTTAAACAACTTAAAAAATATGCTCAAAATGATTATGATGTTCTCATTGATGCACAAGGACTTCTAAAATCTGCTCTTGCAAGTAAGATTATAAGTGCAAAAAAGATTATTGGATTTTCAAAAGATTCTATTCGAGAACCATTAGCAAGTTTGTTTTACGATAGACATGTGTCAATAGCATACGAAAAAAATGTAATAGACAGAAATGTAAAAGTGATCTGTAAGGCACTTGGTGTGAGCGTAAGCAAACAAGACATCTTTGATAAAAAACCATTCTTATATTCAAAATCTTTTGATAAAAGTGCTACAGATATAATTTTTGTTGTTGGAGCATCAAAAAAAAATAAGATCTATCCTAAAGAGAAGTTTTTAGAAGTAGCCAAAGGACTATCGCAGTACAACATAGAAGTTATTTGGGCAAATAAATTTGAAAAAGATGTAGCAGAATTTTTAGCTTCATATGCAGACAATGTTACAGTATGTGAGAGTATGAGTCTTGATGCTCTTAAAGATAAGATAAAAAAAGCAAAATTAGTCATAGGTGGAGATACTGGACCTACTCACATGGCTTGGGCTCTAAATGTAGCATCTATAACTATATTTGGAAATACCCCAGAGTATAGGAATACTTATGTTACGGAGATAAATAAGATTATTAAATCTGACTCTAAAGTTGATCCTTTAAAACTTGA